>NZ_CP162602.1:300000-600000 GCF_040957575.1 Vibrio sp. HB236076 | reverse complement strand
AAACACTTGTCGCATTAAAATGGCCAAACACAAATAGATCGCCGCAGTCAGAATATAAGACTCAAAACTCAAAAAACTGCGTGATTGGACAAAGTTGGCTGCAAAGGTCAAATCTTCCACCGAAATCTGTGAAACCACCGCAGACCCGAGCATGACAATAATGCACTGGCTCACCAAGGCGGGGTAAACGCGTTGAAACGCCGGTGGCAATACAATACGCGTAAAAATTTGTACGTAAGTCAGCCCCAACGTTTTCCCCGCTTCCCATTGCCCTTTTGGGGTCGCATCAATTCCGGCGCGAATGATTTCTGCGCTGTAGGCACCGAGATTGATCACCATTGCGATCGCACCGGCCTGCCAAGCCGACAATTTGATGCCCAATGCAGGCAAACCAAAAAAGATAAAAAATAACTGGACGATAAAGGGGGTGTTGCGAATCACTTCGACGTAACAAGCACACAACCAGCGCCAGCCTCTCATGTGACTAATGCGACCGGCCGCACACACCGTGCCAAGGACTAAACCGAGTACAGTGGCAATCACGGTCAATACAACCGTGGTTTGCAAACCTGCCACAAAATGTGACAGGTAAGGCATCAGTCCTGCAAAATCAAGCTGATAACTCATTGCGCAACCCTTAAGCGCCTAGCTCAGCAGGAAACGGTGCTTTGAGCCATTTTTGTGAAAAGCCCTCTAACACATTGTCCTGTTTCGCTTTGAGGATCAGTTGATTGACTTTCTCCACTAGCGCCGTCTGCCCTTTGGCAACGCCCACGTAACACGGAGAGTTTTTCAACATAAATTTCGCTTCTGGCGCTTTATCTGGGTAGCGATTAGCAATTTCTGTCACCACGAGGTTACCAGTGGCGATCAAATCAACTTGGCCGGACAAAAACGACGATAACGTGGCGTTGTTATCTTCAAAGCGCTTGATCGTCACTTTATCCGACACCAACTTGCTCAGCTCAAGATCTTCGACTGAACCTCGTGTTACCCCCACCGTTTGACCGTCTAAATCAGCCGGCGCGTTGACCGCCAATCCCTTCTTACCAAAGACGCCAAGGAAAAACGGCGCATAAGCTTCGCTAAAATCAATCGCTTTTTCTCGCTCTGGGTTTTTACCCATGCTCGAAATCACCAAATCGACCTTGCCCGTTTGTAAATACGGAATGCGGTTAGCACTGGTCACCGGAATTAATTCGAGTTTGACGCCGAGCTCTTTAGCCAGGTAAGCCGCCATATCGATGTCGTAGCCTTGTGGTTTCAGATCGGTGCCAATCGAACCAAATGGTGGAAAGTCTTGTGGCACAGCCACTTTAATTACACCTTTGCTTTCGATAGTGTCTAATTGATCCGCTGACGCTTGCCCTGCGGTCAACACGCCCCAGGTTGTCATTGCCACGAGCGCCACTTTTTTCCATACGTTCATTGTTTATCTCCCTAAATTGAAACAATTGATACATCCACTGTATCAATAGCAACGAACGTGCCAGATCACACTTTTGACCAATTGGCATTAAAAACAGCAAGTTAAAAAACAATACCAATCGGAAAGAAACATTTGTAACACTATAGATACCATTATGGTGCAATTGAAACAAGCGTTGCACCATAATGATTTTGCCAAACGCCAATTTATAACGAGGTTTTACTCAACGTATTCGATTTGGGGTGGCGAAAAAAGCGCGCTGGTTTTTTCATCAACAACGGATACACCATGGCAGATACCCCACCGCCAATAAAGAGCGCGTAATTGGCAAAACCGCTGAGAAAGAAGGTGACATAGATGGCGAGTCCTCCGGACACCAACAAGGCATAAACCGCTTGCCAGTTGATACCATTTTGATACCAATAAGCGCCTTGTGACGATTCGGTATACAAAGCATCAACATCAATAACGCGTTTTTTGAGCCAGTAATAATCGACAATTAATATCCCGTACAAAGGCCCAATCATCGCCGCAAGCACGTCGACCGTGTAATGGATCACCTCCGGATTGCTAAACAAATTCCATGGCGTAAGTAAAACAGAGCCCACCGCCGCAATAAACCCGCCGGTCTTAAAGCTGATTTTTTGCGGAGACACGTTAGAAAAGTCAAACGCCGGCGCCACAAAGTTAGCGACAATATTGATCCCCACCGTAGCAAAAATAAACGTCAGTGCCCCCAATACGGTGATCAT
The DNA here is from genome assembly GCF_040957575.1 of Vibrio sp. HB236076. NCBI lineage: Bacteria > Pseudomonadati > Pseudomonadota > Gammaproteobacteria > Vibrionales > Vibrionaceae > Vibrio > Vibrio sp. HB236076. The sequence continues at coordinate 597,819 of NZ_CP162602.1, read as the reverse complement.
GCCTGAGTCCAAGCGCTTCACTGTCTCGACAGGGTCGGTGATCATTTCGCCAAACACCGGAATCGATGCCGAAACGATCAACACACTGAACAAAGAGAAAAGGACAAAGTTAAGGGGTAAGCCAAGCCAGTTGCCCACTTTGAGCTGCTTATAACTGACGCAATAGCGTGAAAAATCACTAAAGTTCAACGTCGGCCCTGCAAAGTAGCCGGCCACTAAAGCGGTGGCGATGATCATTTGCACGACCACTTGTGAGCCAGAGAGTTGGGTATCACTGAGGTTAAAGTGAATATTGTCCCAGCCGGCGAGTTGAATCATATACACACACAGTGCAAACATGGCCAAATAAATCGCTGGGCCTGACCAGTCAATCACTTTGCGGATCATATCCATGCCAAACATAAATACGATGGCTTGCAACACCCACATCGAACTAAATCCGACCCAACCTAAGTAAGAAAGGCCTAAAAACGTGCTGTCTTGCAAACTTTCTATCCCTGGAAAAAAGTACAACAGCAATATAATAAACGAGCTCGACGCCAAGTAAGTTTGAATCCCGTACCACACCACCGCGATCAAACCGCGGATCACCGCAGGAATGTTCGCGCCAAAAACACCAAAGGACATTCGGGCAATCACCGGGAAAGGCGCGCCGGCTTTTTGACCCGGCTCGCCCATCAAATTGGCAAAACACATCACAATCATGATCCCCGCCAGCAAGCTGATGAATACCTGAATGCCATTGAGACCCAGTGCAAATAAACTGGCGGCGAAGACGTAGCCCCCCACACTGTGCACATCGGACATCCAAAAAGCGAAAATGCTATACCACCCCCACTTTTGTTGTTTTTCTGGTTGTAAATCTTCATTCGACAGGCGTTTACTGACCGGTAGTGATGCTTTCATAATTAACCCTCCATGTTGTATACAATTTCAAATACAACATGCATGCCAATTATTTGTGATCTGAATTTACAAGGAGTTAGAGATATTGGCTGCGTATTCGGGATGGCTGTTGCGCTATTTTGGTACGTATGATGCGCTTAACTTGTGCAACATTTATCGTAAATCGTACACAATAGAGTGGGAACTTGTGTATTTCGTCACCTTTTTGCGGCCGATTCTGTGTGTCAGTGTCTCGTTTTTTACGCTAGGATTAATGGCACACAGTTTGCTTGTTAAATTGTATACAATTATCGAGGGTTTGTTTATGTCGAAAGATAAACAAATATATCAACGCATTTTAGATGCGATTGTTGAACGTCAATTGCCCCCAGGCGAGCGCTTGCCAGAAGATAAACTGGCCGAAGCCTTTGGCATCAGTCGCACAGGGGTGCGAAAAGTCTTGCATCGTTTGTCTTTAGAGCGCTTTGTCACCATTGAACCGAATAAAGGGGCGCACGTCAGCCGGCCAAGCAAACAAGAAGCCAGAGAAGTCTTTGCCAGTCGCGCATTGATTGAACCGCAATTGATGCCCGATGTGATTGAGCATTGGAACGCCAGTCATAGCCAACACTTTCGCACTTTAGTTCAGCAAGAAAGCCAAGCGGTTGAACACGGTCCTTTAAGCCGTTCAATTCAGCTAACGGCACAATTTCATTACGAGTTGGCGTTTATTGCTAAAAACACCGTGTTGGCCGAATTTATTGAGCAGCTTTGTTATCGCTCCTCGTTAGTCATTGCAGTTTATGGCAGTCAAGCGAGTGTCAGTTGCGATTGTGGGCATCACGATCAACTGCTTGACCTGCTCGACAGCAAAGACAGTGACGCTGCCGTTGCCTGGATGAAACGCCATATTGAGCATATTCAACACTCGCTCAACCTAGAGGAAAGTCAGGACAGTCAAATCGATTTCATGCGCTTGTTCGCTGAGCAAAAGTAGGATTAATAATGAAAATTCAACTCATCAACCCCAATACCACTGAGTCTATGACCTTGAGTATGGCCGACAGTGCTGAGCGTGTCGCCAATCCCGGGACGGACCTTATTCCGCGAACGCCAAAGCACGGGCCGAGCAGTATCGAGTGCGCGTTTGATGAAGCGTTAGCAACCGCCGCGGTGTTAGATGAAATTGCCCACGGCGAGCGCAACCAAGTGGACGGCCATATTATCGCCTGTTTTGGCGATCCTGGCATTGAGGCGGCAAAAGAAATCGCCACGGCGCCAGTGATTGGGATTGCTGGGGCGGCGTTTCAAATGGCGAGCTGCGTTTCTCATCGCTTTGCCGTGGTCACCACCATGAGTCGTACGGTGCCGATGACCGAAGCGCTGTTGTCTCATTATGGTGTTGCGCATCAATGTGCCACCATCATCGCCACCGACATTCCCGTACTGGATTTAGAGTGCCTGGCTGACAGCGCTTATCAAACCCTCAAACAAGCGTGTCAGGAGGCGATTCACACCCATCGCGCTGAAGCCATTGTCCTCGGTTGCGCCGGTATGGCACCGCTGGTCGCCCAATTGCAAAGCGAGCTGGGCGTACCGATCATCGACGGGGTAAGCGCTGCCGTAAAAATGGTTGAGTCTCTCGTCACACTGAATTTATCTACATCAAAAGCGGGCCAGTATCAACGCCCATATCCCAAATCATACCAAGGTCGATATCAACACTGGAACCAATGACAGCCACAGGCAACACAGTGACTATCACCCTGCCGACACATTGACTAATTTACTATCAAGGAAGACAAACATGACTGTTGAAAACCCACGTGATTACTTGGGCTACGCCGATAACCCACCCAAGGTACGCTGGCCAAATAACGCCAAAATTGCCGTACAATTTGTGCTAAATTATGAAGAAGGCGGTGAAAATTGTGTATTGCACGGCGATGCCCACTCAGAAACCTTTTTATCCGAAATCGCTGGGGCCGAGGCTTACCCTGAACGCCATATGAGCATGGAATCACTCTATGAATACGGCTCTCGCGTCGGCGTTTGGCGCATTTTAAATGAATTTAAAAAAAGACAGCATCCGTTAACCATTTTTGCTATTGCCACTGCATTACAGCGTAACCCAAAAGTGACTCAAGCCATCGTTGAGCAGCAGCATGATATTGTCTGCCACGGCTTAAAGTGGATTCATTATCAACACATGCCGATCGAGCAAGAGCGCCAGCATATGCAAGAGGCGATCGCTATCATTGAAGAACTGACCGGTAAAAAGCCCTCTGGCTGGTATACCGGGAGAGATTCCCCCAACACTCGTCAACTGGTGGCCGAGCATGATCACTTACTCTACGACAGCGATTATTATGGCGATGACCTGCCCTTTTGGACGCAAGTCGATGATGTGAACAACCCGGGCCACACTCGCCCCCACCTTGTGATTCCTTATACGCTAGACACCAATGACATGCGTTTTGCTTCCCCTTATGGGTTTAGTCATGGCGATGAGTTTTTTAACTATTTAAAAGACGCCTTTGACTGCTTGTACGAAGAAGGCCAAAGCGAGCCTAAGATGATGTCGATTGGCATGCATTGTCGCATTTTAGGCAAACCGGCACGCTTTATGGCGCTGAAACGCTTTTTAGATTACATCGACAGCAAACCCGACGTTTGGGTGGCCTCTCGTGAAGACATTGCCCAGCATTGGCTAGAGCATCACCCGTATTCGAAATAACGCCCTATAGCGCTTCTTAACCATACACCGATACCCCATGGATGATGTCCCTGGGGTATCGCCGTTTTAGAGGCGCGAATAACGGATATCGCCCTGGCGCATTCGCGTAAACCATAGTGCCCCACCTCGAGCCGACTTCGCCGCTGATTGGCCAAGTCATTCCCCATTGTTAAGCACGTTTGCACCAAAATACATCAATAGCTAACCAAGTGGTCAAGTTATTTCAATAAAACTGAGGCACTTAACGGTATTCACAAAGTGGCATAGCGTTTGCTTCTTTACAGATAAAAATGTCGACAATTTTGTATACAAGGAAGTTTACCATGTCATCGGATTTAATTTATGCGCTAGAGGATAAGCCCAAAGCAGGGGCAGCGCTTTACGCGGGTCTTCAACACGTTCTCGCCAGTTTTGTCGGAATTATCACTCCCACCTTAGTGATTGGCGGAGTACTCGGCCTTGCTGAACACTTGCCCTATTTGATCAGTATGGCCCTGATCGTCTCTGGGGTTGGCACGTTTATTCAAGCGCGGCGAATTGGGCCAATGGGATCGGGTATGATTTGTGTCCAAGGCACCAGTTTCGCCTTTTTAAGTGCGGTGCTTGGGGCCGGTTTTATCGCCAAACAACAAGGGGGTGGCCCCGATGAGATCTTAGCGCTGATTTTTGGCGTGTGTTTTTTCGGTGCCTTTATCGAAATGGTGTTGTCGCAATTTCTCGACAAACTGAAAAATGTCATTACGCCAATCGTCACCGGAATTGTCGTCACCACCATCGGTATTTCACTCATCAAGGTAGGCATGACCGACTTAGCCGGCGGTTTTAACGCCCCTGACTTTGGCGCGTGGCACAATGTGTTACTCGGCGGTGTTGTCTTGACCACCATCATCATTTTGAACCGCTCAGAACATTTAATGTTGCGCTTATCATCGATATTAATTGGCATGTTAGTGGGCTATGTTGTCGCGCTTTCGATGGGTATCGTCTCTTTTGACGCCCTCAACGATCAGCCGCTGATCAATGTGCCAATGCCTTTTAAATACGGTTTTGATTTTGATTGGTATGCCTTTTTCCCTATTGCCATTATTTACGCCATTACCGCCATCGAATCGACCGGCGATATTACGGCCAACTGCATTATTACCAAACAACCGGTGACTGGGCCGAGTTACTTTAAGCGCATTAAAGGCGGTATCTTAGCCGATGGCTTCAATTCTATGCTCGCAGCAGTGTTTAATACCTTTCCCAATACCACGTTTAGCCAAAACAACAGCGTAATCCAACTGACCGGTATCGCCAGTCGTTATGTCGGTTACTTTGTCGCTTTGTTACTGTGTGTATTGGGGTTGTTCCCTATGATTGGCGCGGTTCTCACTACGCTCCCCAAACCGGTGATCGGCGGGGCAACACTGGTGATGTTTGGTACGGTTGCAGCGGCGGGGATCAAGATCATTGCCAGCGAAGAATTAGATCGCAAAAACCTGCTGATTTTAGCCGTGTCTTTTGGCGTCGGCCTTGGCGTGATGATGGTTCCGGAAGTGCTGAGCTCACTGCCCAAAATTGCCCAAAGCGTTCTCGGCTCACCAGTAACCAGCGCGGGGATCACCGCCATTGTGATGACCCTTTTTATCGGCGTCAAAGAGCGTAAGTCCAATCCCGAGACAGAGCCCCAAACCGAGACTAGCCAGCCATTAACGGCAAGCTCAGTAAAGCAATCATGAACTCGCTCTAAACGAGGTCGTAAAGCCCGGTATGAGCCAAGGTAAAGTCCAAGGCTTTAGCTGGCACTGAGGTCTGGTCAGTAAGAAGAGCAAACAAAAGCGCACGGGGAATTCACCCATCGGTGCGCTTTTTGTCTATTTAGGCCTTGGTTAGGGACGCGATGTCGCTCAATAATAAGTGCACATCTTTTTGCCTTGCACTTCGACAATATTAAATGGCACTTCGTAAATTGACTCCAATACCTTAGCGTCAATGACTTCATCAACTTTGCCATCGGCCATCACAGCGCCGTTTTTTAACGCCACAATGTAATCAGAATAACTGGCGGCGAAATTAATATCATGAATGACAATGATCACCGCTTTACCCAAGTCGCGAGCCAGCGCTTGGATATTTTTCATGATGGTCAGTGAGTGTTTGATGTCGAGGTTATTTAATGGCTCATCGAGCAGAACATAATCGGTATCTTGCGCCAGTACCATCGCGATAAACGCCAATTGCCTCTGCCCCCCACTGAGCTCATCAAGATAACGGTTGGCCAAATCGGTCAGGCCAAGATACGCCATCGCCGTCGCCACTTTTTGGCGATCGTTAGCTTGTAATTTACCCTGTGAGTGGGGAAAACGGCCAAAGCTGACCAATTCCTCGACGGTGAAGCGCATGTTCATGCTATTGGATTGCTTGAGCACCGCCAATCGCTTGGCCAAAGACTGAGTCTGCCAATTCGCCAATTCGGTTTCATCGATATACACCCGCCCCTGATCGCGCTCGAGCAATCTGGCCATCATGCCAAGGACGGTACTTTTGCCCGCCCCATTTGGGCCGATAATCGATGTGACCTTGCCCTTCTCAAACTGAGTCGACACTTGTTCAACGACTGGCTTTTTGCCAAAGCGCTTACTGAGCTTTTCTAAAACAATCATACGATTCCTAATTAAACTTGTTCCGCAGCAGCATAGAAAGGAAGTACACACCACCGATAAAATTGATCACAACACTCAAGGTGGTAGAAAAATGAAACACCGATTCAATCAACCACTGCCCAAGCAGCAAACTGAATATGGCGGTGATCGAGCAGGCGATCAATAGACGTTGATGGCGATAACTTTGCAACATTTCTCGCGTCAGGTTCGTGACCAGTAAACCAAAAAACATGACTGGCCCCACCATGGCAGTCGATAACGCCACCAGCACCGAAGAGTAGATCAACATCTGCCGAGTGATTTTTCTCACATCGACCCCTAAACCAATCGCATTATCTTTGTCGAGCCATAAGATATCCAAGCGGCGGTGCTGGCGGTAAATCGCCCATGACATCACCACTAACAACGGCGTCGCCAACATAACCAAGTCGGTTTTAATATTAGAAAAGCTGGCGAACATTTTACTTTGTACCGTAGCAAAATCATTGGGGTCGAGAACTAAGGTCATAAACGAGGCCACATTGCTAAACAGCTGGCCCAATACCACCCCAATCAGTAATAAGACCATTAAATTGCCTTGCTGCTTAAAGTACAAACTAAACAACAACAACGAAAAGCCAGCCATCACCACCAACGTCAGGGTGAAATTGGCGAACGGATCCATGAGCCAAGGGCTAAGCACGCCCAAGGTAACCACGACCAAGACCTGAGTGAGCAGATAAAGGCCATCAAAGCCCATAATGCTCGGGGTTAAGATGCGGTTGTGGGTAATGGTTTGAAACACCAAAGACGATTGTGCCACCGCCACCGCAGCCAAGAGCATGGCCCAAAGCTTGGGAAAGCGCAACGACAAGAAAAATTGATAATTATCGGCATTGAGGCCATGACCTAACATCCAGGCCAGCAACAGCAACGACCCCAATGCCATGGCAATGATGATTGCGTTATCTCTCATGCAAATGCCCTTTGACAATCAGAACGAAAAACACGGCGCCACCGAGGATGCTGATCACCATTGAAATCGGCACTTCGTAAGGGAAAATCACCAAGCGACTGACGAGATCGCACGCCAACACCAACAAAGCGCCAGACAAAGCGGTGATGGGGATGTTTTTGCGCAAATTGTCGCCACAGAAATAGCGTACAAGGTTGGGGACAATCAGTCCCAAAAATGGCAATTCCCCGACGATCATCACGACACAGGCAGCCGACACCGACACCAAGACAATACCGACAAACACAACCTGGGTGTAATTCATCCCCAGGTTGACGGCAAAGTCTTTGCCCAAACCCACGGCAGCAATTCGCACCGCGTAAGCGTAACTGAATAACCCTAAAGGTATCGCCAAATACAAGAGCTCAAAATCCCCTTGCAGCAAGTTGGCAAAATTGGCCACGGCCCAGCTTTGCAGGTTTTGTAACGCATCAAAACGATAAGCGATAAACGTCGCCAATGAGGAAATAATATTGCCGTATATAATGCCGACAAGTGGAATGAAAACGGCATTTTTAAAGCGAATGCGCGCAATGACCGTCATGAACAACAAGGTGCCTAACAGTGCGGTGGCAAAGATGATCAACCAATGATCGCCATCGCCAAATAACACCAAGCTAATGACAAAACCCAACATGGCGGATTCGATCGTCCCAGAGGTCGACGGCGAGGCAAAGCGGTTTTGACTGATCTGTTGCATGATCAAACCGGCAATACTTAAGCACGCACCAGACAGTAAAATCGCCGTCAACCTCGGTATGCGACTTTGCCAAAACAGTTCCATCGCCAAAGGGTCAGCAGCGATGATATCTGCCAAGCTAAATTGGCTCACCCCAACAAACAAAGACACCCCACTCAATGCGAGTAAAACCAGCGTGAGGACAATCAAATTTGACATAATAATGCGTTACTTTTTAATGACTTGCTTCATATCATCAATCATAAGTTGAGTCGCGGTCATACCGGCAATAGACAAATACCAAGCATCGAGGTTAAGGGTAATAACGCGCTGGTTTTGGTAGGCTTTTGTTGTGCGCACGAGCGGATTATCGAAGTTTTCAGCCGTGTTGCTTTGGCCGTGATTAATGAGCTTATCGCGGTCGAGAATAAACAGAACTTGTGGGTCTTTATCGCGAATAAACTCAAAAGAAATCAAATCACCGTGATTTTTTTCTTTGATATTTTCTACCACTTCTTTAAACGCAAACTCTTGATAAATAGCCGAAAATCTTGAGTGAGCGCCAAAAGTAGTCACATTGCCACCCGACGACATCACCGTGAGCGCACGGAGTTGATGTGCTTGGTTATACGCGTGGATCTCGGCGATGGCTTGCTCGGTTTTTTCTATCTTTTGCGCGACTTGCTCTTGGCGGTCAAACAATTGAGCCATTTTTTGCCATTGCTGCTTGGTGCTTTTCCAATAGCCGAGTTGCGCGTCGAGTTGATAAAGGAAAGTCGGCGCGATCTGAGAAAGCTTATCATAATTGGCCGCACTTCTCGGGCCGATGATAATCAGATCGGGTTTGAGATTAAAAATGCTTTCGTAGTCAGGCTCAAAATAACTGCCAACGTTCGTGTATTGACTCTTGCTATAACGAGACAAGTAGCCAGGTAACGTGGAAGATTGAGAGACACCCACAGGCTCAATACCGAGGACATCGAGCACATCAAGCGGACCGGCCCCGATGACGACTACGCGTTTTGGTGTTTGCTCTAGGGTGACTTTACCCAAGGCATGTTCTAGGGTAATAGCCGATGCCGTCGCGTGAAAAAACACCGCCATCAGCAAAATAGCCATGGACTGAGTCAAACGTTGAAAAACCATTTCTTACCTTTAATGCGATTGATTATTATATTTGTTCGCAATATATAACTTGTCGTATCAAGGTGCAATGCTTTCATTCCCTGCGCGGATACTAGCGCCTGTCGACAGCCAAAGTAACGGCCATTATTTTATGCGAGCCACCTTTTAAGACAAAAGCGCAGAACGGTATTCCGTCACAGTGTTTCGCCCGCGCTTTTTGGAGCTATAGAGCGCTTTGTCCGCTTGTTTGAATACCTGATCCAATGGCTGACCAGTTGACCAGGTTGCGGCACCAATGCTAACAGTCACCGTGAGACGCCCTTGGTCGTGTTCAAATTTGGTCGCTTGGATTTGAGCCATAAAGTCTTCGATGATCGTTTCGATATGATGCTTTGGCGTGGGTTGACACAAGACGACAAACTCTTCTCCCCCGTAACGAGCGCACAGGGAAAAGTCATCAAAACATTGCTTTACTAGCAGGCCAATATATTCAAGTACCACGTCACCGACGTCGTGACCATAAGTGTCGTTGACTTTTTTAAAATGATCGACATCGATGACTAACACTTTGCGCTGCAGCAGAGGGTTGCCAAAGTTGAGGGCTTGTTCGGTAAAATAGCGACGATTGTACAAACCGGTTAATTCATCTTTGGTCGCTCGTTGATAGTGCCAATCGATTTCATCGTAAAAAAACAGCGCCAGCATACCGGCAAAGAGCAACAGGGTGATAATGTTTTGCACCCAAAATATCGACACTTGAAAATACGCCTCTTGTTTGCTGATCAATAAAATCAGCATCGGCACAGCAATCGCGAGCATAGAAATGATCAAACAAACCAAATAGATTTGCTCGCCCGCCTTTTGTCTGTTGCGGTGACTAAACCAAAACACTAAGTTAAACACCAAAATGACCTGATAACTGACCATGGCAATCTGAGAGCGCAGAGCTAGGGTATCTATCGCCGAGTGCAACAATGAATACTGTATCGCGCTGTACACGCAGGTGTGAAACAAGGCGATAAATAGTACCCCCTGAGTCACCTTGACATCAAACCAAGCCATCGAGACAAACAACAAGCAATAGCACGCCATTTGCAGCAGCGCATTATTAGACAACACCACCCATTCGATGGCCGCCCAATCACGACTTGCCGAAATGACAAAGCCCCATGAAAAGAAGAAAAAGAAAGCCATCAACCACAGCGACGCCTGCCTTTTGGAACCTTGCATTTTGGGTAGCAGGCAAAGTAAAAAAATCAATGCCATGATACAGCTGAGCAGGTTGTTCACTATCAGAGAAGTTTGCAGTAATTGACTGTCCATCATTGACACTTAGAATCCATTCGATAGAGTCATATTAAACGAGTAGCACTGACAAATGCGATCTTTTTCCACTTTTTATTCATTTTATTTGACTGTATTAACAAACTCAGTGGCGCACAAAGGCTCATTAGGTGTTGTTATTTAATTTATGAGCAGTATGATATGGCCAGCTTTCTCAAACGGTTGCTTTCCTATGTCTTATTTTGGCTACTTGCGTCGCTCTCCAAAAATCGCCGATGCCGACCAACGCATCCAGGCGATCAAACAACAGCAGCAACACGTCACCTTGTTTATTGAGCAAGGCGTACGTGGCAACGTGTCTTTGCATCACCGGCCGGCTTACCGTCAGCTCTTAGAGCAGATTAGCCCTGGCGATACACTGTACGTATGGTGGTTTAATGAATTTTATAGCCAAGTGGGCCACGGCTACGCCCCGCTGAAGCACTTGCTTGAGCGCGGGGTTCGCATCGTCTCTATCTTTTATCCCTTTGAACTGATGCCCAATGACGCCAAGAGTGACGCCATTCTCGACTTTATTCAAGGCCAGCACGTTGCCCAGCAGCACTCACGACTACAATGCGCTGAAGCCAGTCGCCAACAGCTCAAAAACCACCCAGAACAATGGCAAGCCAAGTACAAAGGTCGCCCCGCCAATAAAGAGAAGCACCAGTTGATCTTGCAGTTACTCGAGCAAGGTCTGACGTTACAAAACGTCGCAGAGCAAGCCAGAGTGAGTCTTTCTACAGTCAAACGAGTCAAAGCCAAAGGCAAGCCGAGTGGCCACTCTTACCGCAACCACACATCAACCACAACGAAAAAGGCATAAACATGGCAAATTCCTCAATGCGATGGGCACCGATTTTACTGGCTTGTCTCACCATCAGTATTGGCCAGTTCAGTATGGGGCTCGTGTTCCCCTCATTGCCGTGGATAGCGGAAGATTTTTCGGTCAGTATCGACAGTGCACAGTGGTTGATTTCCGCTTACTTACTGGGGTTTGGCCCCTCGCAATTTTTTTATGGCCCAATCTCTGACTCCCTTGGTCGCCGCCGGATTCTTTTGTCGGGATTAGTGTTAGCCATTTTGGGCTTGGTATTATTGTTAACCTTGAGCCACTCTTTTGTCGGCTTGGTGATTGGACGATTCGTACAAGGCTTAGGGACCGGTTGCTGTGCGGTACTCGCTCGCGCCTCGACCCGAGATCAGTTTTCCGGTGAGCAATTACCGCAAGCCTTGTCTTACATCACGATTGTCGCGTCCTTTAGTCCTATTATTGCTCCGGTGATCGGCGGTTTTATTAACCACGAATGGGGCTGGATGGCGGTGTTTATTAGCTTGTTGTCTTATATCGCTGTGATTTGGCTGTTACTGTGGTGGAAGTTTAATGAAACCCTCAGTGAGTTTAGACCCATTCCCTCGGTAAGCGTAATTACTCAACAGTATTACACCTTACTCAAATCGCGCTACTTTATCAGTTTTGCCAGTATCAGTTGGCTCAATTTTACCCTGGTGGTGACCACCATTTCATTGATGCCTTTTATTATGCAAGTGCAAATTGGCATGAGCTCGGCGCAATATTCACTGTGGGCACTGATCCCCGCATTTGGCTTGATGTCTGGCAGTTTTATGGTTAACCGTTTGGTCCGTCGCGTTGGGTTTCGTCCTCTGCTGACGCTATCACCTTGCATGCAATTGATTGGGGCGATGTGGTTGTTTTTCTCACCGCCCCAACCGCTTTTGATGATGATCGGTCAGTTTTTTATGGTGTTTGGCAATGGTTTGGCCCTACCTTGTTCCCAAACAATGTTGATGTCTCCGTTTAAACGCCACGCTGGCAGTGTCGCGGCGTTATCGGGGGGTGGGCAAATGATCATTTCTGCTTTGCTGAGTATGCTGCTCTTGCACATCGGTGTCACCAGTGCGCATGAGCTTGCCATGGTCATCGCTGTCTTTGCAGTGATTACTATGTTAAACGTGTATCGCGGTTTCAATACTCCGACACCGCAAGACGAGTTGATTCCCTCGCCGCCTAAGCGCTAATCAGGCAGAACAGTGAAATACACTGCCAGGTACTTGCGCTAATTGCCTCACTTGCTCCACCATCCAAGGACTGAAAGCCCACGGGGTGGCTTGAATGGCCAGTAGCAAGGATTTAGGCTCAACCCATTGGTATTGCATAACTTCATCGGGATTTAATACCAATGGCGCGCTGATAACAGCTTGATGAACTGGGCAAAATTCGTTTTCAACAATGCCAGAATCATCAACGGCGCGATAGTGGAAATCAGGCAACATGCACTCAACACGCGCCACTTTTGTACCGAGCTCTTGCTCTGCTCGACGTAAGATGGCTTGTTCGAAGGACTCATTCGGGCCAGGGTGACCGCAGACAGAATTGGTCCAAATACCAGGCCACGCCACTTTAGATAGCGCGCGTCGCGTTACCAAGAGCAATCCATCTTGGTTGGTAATGTAACAAGAAAACGCCAAGTGCCGCGGAGTTTGTTGATGATGAACAACCGCTTTGTCTTCTTGGCCTATGGGTTGATTGTCGTCGTCGAGTAACACGACGTATTCGCGGGGTAAGGACATGACAAAGTATCAGTAGTGATGAATTTGTCACAATCATAGCAGGTTATCACTCGCAGCGTAAGGTCGCTAGGTTACCGTCCCCGCCAGCGACCATACCAACAAACTCGCCTGTTTTTGCTCACCCACCCCTTAGTAGCGAAAGCGTTTCATTAGGGGCGGGCATGATGGACGGCGTACGTGTTAAACCGAAGCTTGAGTCAATCTAAGACGCATGACAACACGACCAATGACGCAACTCAATACCATGATCATCGCGCTAGCCAATACAATGCCAATCCCGAACAAGAAGGCCGACCCCTGTGCTTCTCCCCCTTGTACTAAGCCATGTACAAGACTAAACGCGACAATTCCTCCCATGGCGACAACGCTTTTCAACCCACCTTGCTTTAACATCCACAGGGCGATGGGAAAGCCAAACAATGAACTGATCACGACGATTTCTACTGACGTCGGCGCCGACCACTCGAGTCCAACAAGATAACCCGCAGTCATGGCCATGGCGATCAGCGACAATAGCTGACTGGCTTTTCTCAACGTAAACACGCTGACAAACAAACCGATTAATGCAAATGCCACTACGTGATCCCACCCGGTAAGAGTATGAAAAAAACCACCCGAGAAGCTCGCTTGCATGTGCGCGCCCGTGTGGGCATATCCGTGAGAGCTAACGCAAAAAAGCCCTAGGCCTATGCCTTTGATTAATCCTTTCATAGTGATACTCCTTGTTGTTGCGCCATTTCGACATCAATGCTTCGCGGCTCTAACATGCCGCGTTCGACAATAAAATCAATCACGGTTTGTAGACCATCGCCTCGTATTAAGTTCGTAAACACAAAGGGTTTATCACCACGCATTTTTTTCGCATCTCGGTCCATGACATCAAGTGACGCATTGACCATAGGGGCAAGGTCTGTTTTGTTAATGATCAGAAGATCAGACTTGGTTATTCCAGGGCCGCCTTTGCGTGGGATCTTATCGCCCGCACACACATCGATAACGTATAAGGTGAGATCGGAGAGCTCCGGGCTGAAGGTCGCACTTAAATTATCACCACCACTTTCCACCAAAACAAATTCCAAATTCGCATGACGATGTTGCAGCTCATCGATGGCGGCAAGGTTCATAGATGCGTCTTCTCTGATCGCCGTATGCGGACAGCCCCCGGTCTCAACCCCTAAGATTCGATCGGCTTCTAAGGCGTCATTGCGCAGTAAAAACTCAGCGTCTTCTTTGGTGTAAATATCGTTGGTGACCACCGCTAAGTCGTATTGCGATCGCATCGCCAAACACAACTGACGCAATAAGGCCGTTTTCCCCGAACCAACCGGACCGCCGACGCCGATACGTAAACATTGTGAACTCATATTAACTCCTAAATAGTCTTGAATACTGTGTTTCATGCCAAGCCGATGCCATTGAATAATTGGGTAACGTCAAACCAATGTTGTCATCTTGGACCAATACGCCTTTTTGCAATGCGTCTTCAATACAGGGCATCAACGCAATCAGCACACGTTGTGCCGCGGTCTGACCAAGGGGAATGGTTTTGCAGGCGACGGTTATTTGGTTTTCTAACCATGACCACAACCACCCCAGGATCATGTGCTCGGTCTTCACGCCATAATGACAGCACGCCTTGGCAAAAAGCGGTAAATAGGTGTTCGATTTGGCCTCACTTGGCAGCTCAAGGCCAAGGCTTAGTAGCAATCGGTGAAAAGTTTGACCAAGTAACTGCTCCTCTGTCACTAATTCGGCGGTATCTCGGTTGGCAAGTAATACCGCTTGCCAGTGATTTAACGCCGCCATGTCTTCTGCTTGCCATGCTTGATAACAACGAATGAGAATGGGGATCTCAAGGCTGACTTGTGCGTTGGTTAAAATCGGTGTCAGCCATGCCTGCAAGGACGTTTCGTCGTGTACCCAGCCTAGGTCGACAGCGGCTTCGAGCCCTTGGCTGTATGCGAAGGCACCGATCGGCAAACTGGGGCTGCTTAGGTGTAATAAAGAAAGTAGCGATTGCGCCTTCATCCGTGGTCATGCTCCTTTGTCGAGTGTTGATGCTGACCATGGCTGTGCCCACCGCTATGATAGGCACCCGATTCTGGATTAAACATCGCGAAATGATGATGACAGGTTAAACCGAGTAAACTGATCATGGTTTCGAGTACGTGATCTGGCTGAAAACGCAGCCACCGTTCACCAATCTCCATCGGCACATGACGATTGCCCAAGTGATAACACGCCTTGGCGAAAGTCAACCAATCTTCTGTCACCGCGGTGATCACCTTTTCTTCTTCGGCAACCACCTTGAACACTTTTCCACACTCGGTGAATAAACAATCTCCGTGTTGCAGTGTGTCCCCCCGGGTCAAAAAGACCCCCACGTCTAAACCGGATTGACTGCTTACTCTAAAGCGGCCGCGTTGACGCAGTTCATAAGCTAAAACTAATGAATCTGAGATATCACCATGATGGTGATCACTTCGACGAATAACTCGTAACATTGCTCAATTCCTTTGATTTTCTGGGCTCAAAATAGCGAATAACGCTGGGCTAATGGCAGCTCTGTCGCTGGATCACAGCTCAATACTTGCCCATCAGCACGGACTTCGTAAGTTTGTGGGTCAACGCTGATGGTCGGCATGTAATCGTTGTGAATCATGTCCTTCTTTGTCACCGTCCGGCAATGACGACAAGCAACGAGATCACGAGCCAAACCAAGGGCTTGTTTTAAGCCTTTTTCCACCGCGACTTGACTGGTGAAAGTCACCGATGTCGACGCAGGCGTTTGCCCATAGCCGCCAAACATAGGGCGGTAATGAACGGGTTGCGGCGTGGGAATCGAAGCATTGGCATCGCCCATTGGCGCAGCCGCAATCACGCCGCCTTTGATAATCAGCGAGGGTTTGATGCCAAAAAAGGCCGGCTTCCACAACACGATATCGGCGAGCTTTCCCACTTCCAGTGAGCCAACCACATGGCTAATTCCATGAGCAATGGCTGGGTTAATGGTGTATTTTGCGATATAGCGTTTGGCGCGATAATTATCCGCTTGGATGGCTTGGTCTTGTGGCAAAAACCCTCGTTGTACCTTCATCTTATGCGCGGTTTGCCAAGTTCTTGTGATCACTTCGCCGACTCGTCCCATGGCTTGTGAATCGGAGGCGATCATGGAAAAGGCACCAAGATCGTGCAAAATGTCTTCCGCAGCGATGGTTTCTTTGCGTATTCTCGAGTCGGCAAACGCCACATCTTCAGGGATATTCGGGTCGAGGTGGTGACAAACCATCAGCATGTCCAAATGCTCATCAACGGTATTGATGGTATAAGGACGCGTTGGGTTAGTGGACGAAGGCAAAACATGCGCCTCACCACAAGCAACGATAATATCGGGAGCATGACCGCCCCCTGCCCCTTCGGTGTGATAGGTGTGAATGGTTCGGCCTTTAAATGCCGCTAAAGTATCTTCAACAAAACCAGATTCATTTAAGGTATCAGTATGAATCGCCACTTGAATATCGTATTGCTCGGCAATCGATAAGCAATTGTCTATCGATGCCGGGGTCGTCCCCCAATCCTCGTGAAGTTTTAACCCGCACACTCCCGCTTCAACCTGCTCGGCCAAAGGCTCTGGCAGGCTTGCATTACCTTTGCCAAGAAAGCCAAAATTCATCGGCATCAAGTCCGTACTGCGAAGCATTTGTTTCATATTCCAGGCCCCCGGTGTGCATGTCGTAGCATTGGTGCCGGTTGCCGGCCCCGTCCCTCCACCGATCATGGTTGTGGTGCCAGCCATCAGCGCCTCTTCGATTTGCTGTGGGCAAATAAAGTGTATATGGGCATCCACAGCGCCTGCCGTTACAATGTGCCCTTCACCAGCAATGACCTCGGTACTGGCGCCAATGTTGATCGTCACTTGTGGTTGAATGTCTTTGTTGCCTGCTTTGCCAATCGCGGCAATATGGCCATCTTTGATCCCAATATCCGCTTTCACCACCCCCCAATGATCCAAAATAAGCGCATTGGTGATCACACAATCCATGACTTGGTCGCGGCACAATTGACCTTGCCCCATGCCATCGCGAATCACTTTGCCGCCACCAAACTTGACCTCCTCGCCATACACGGTGAAATCTTTCTCAACTTGAATAAATAACTCCGTGTCAGCAAGCCTCACTTTATCCCCAACCGTGGGACCATACATATCGGCATACGCCTGTCGTGATATTTCTACCATGGTATTCTCCTGCCCCTTAGTGGGTTATAACTTGCCCATAATGTCACCGCGAAAGCCGTAGATGGTTTGTTCACCCTCGATACCAACCAGTTCTACATGGCGAGTTTGACCGGGTTCGAAACGCACTGCGGTTCCCGCGGCAATGTTTAGGCGTTTGCCTTTGGCCTTTGAGCGTTCAAAATCCAGGGCTGGGTTGGTTTCAAAGAAATGATAATGACTGCCCACTTGAATGGGGCGATCGCCATGATTGACCACCGCGATAACTGTGATCTCTCGGTCAGCGTTGAGGGTAATAGGTACCTCGCTCAAAACATATTCACCAGGAATCATCCTTTTCTCCTATTGAATGGGGTTGTGAATCGTGACCAATTTAGTCCCGTCGGGAAACGTAGCTTCAACTTGTACTTCTTCAAGCAGCTCGGCAATTCCCTCCATCACTTGTTCCTTGGTCAAAAGATTGCGTCCTTCGCTCATCAGCATCGCCACGGATTTTCCATCGCGAGCGCCTTCCATGATTGCCGCAGAAATATAAGCCGTGGCTTCTGGATAATTTAGTTTTACCCCGCGAGCCAAACGGCGCTCGGCAACCAATGCCGCCGTGAACAGTAATAACTTATCTTTTTCTCTTGGCAATAATTCCATTTATTCATCCTCTGTCCTGATTGTCTTCATCGTCTCTATGTGTTCCAGATCCTTGGATAACACGCCGGCCTTTCAAGCAACAAGGGACGAAGAAATGCCCAACAAGCGCGTAAAAGACGTTGCGCTTCTTCACTGCAATCCCCAAGGTATCGCACTAACAACACGTTGAGCCGATAAGTAATACTCAACACCCCTTCTGATTCTGTGGCCATGTAGTCACGCAGCGGTGCCACCATCTTTTCACCATGCTCAAATCCAACCACGGTCAAGGTGCCAGAGACCAAATGGCCATGAAAACCGCTGGCGGCGGACAACAAAGGGTCGGTTGCCGACAGTACTTGTCGCTCAAGCAGTAAAGGGCGATGGTTTCGGTAAATAGAAAGTTTTTGTGAAATACTGCCAGATTTGAACGGAAGCTCACTTTTAGGCCGACCCAAACAAAAAACGTCAATGCCGATAAACTTGGCCTCGCCATGCAACTGGATGTTGGTGGTTAATTGACCTTGTGCGCCATCGAATACGATGGTTTCCATTGGTAACCATTCACATACGCCATTGTTTACTTCAATATCAACACTCTGTAACTGTTTGATATTTTTACTGTCAGCTTGATAAATTTTGCCCGCTGATGGCGTGGTCAATAAAGCGTGGCTACCTTGTTGACACCGAATGTCAATGTGTAAATCATCCCCAGACACCAAGCCGCCAGGTGGGTGCAACAAGTAAATGTGGCACACGTCTTGTTCTGGGTAAAATGGCCGCTGTACTCGAAGGGGTCCTTTAAACGCCATGTGTTTCATTTGCGTTTTATTGCCAGACTTTACCAAGTCCAATCTCAAATGAGCCGGCCAATGGCGCTCAATTTGGGTGGATAGATCACACATCATATTCATAGCGTTACACCGTAAGGTACTTTTTTACCAGCGCATCATTGAGGTCTTCAATCGCCCCAGTCGCCACTTGTCGGCCTCTATCGAGGATACAAAAGTGATCCGCCACTTTTCGCGCAAAGGGCAATTTTTGCTCGACCAGTAAAACGGTTAGCCCTCGTTCTTTGTTTAATCGACGTATAATGTCACCAATTTCCGCCACAACGTTCGGCTGTATCCCCTCTGTCGGTTCATCTAAAATCAATAACTTGGGGTTAATCACTAAGGCGCGACCGATCGCCAGTTGTTGCTGTTGCCCACCAGAGAGATCCCCGCCTCGGCGATGCAACATTTCTTTTAAAATAGGAAACAATTCAAAGATGAACTCTGGGACTTGCTTTTCACCATCCGATCTCATCGGCAACCCAATGCGCAGGTTTTCTTCCACGGTCAATAAGGGAAAAATTTGCCGTCCCTGCGGTACATACCCTACCCCCAACGGGGCGCGCTTTTCAGCCACCTGTTGAGTCAGATCCTGACCACAAAAGTTGATCTCGCCACTTTTGACAGATAGCAACCCCATGATGCATTGCAATAACGTTGTTTTTCCGACGCCGTTTCTGCCCATTAATACCGTGCACTTGCCTTCAGGAACCTGCATCTCTAAATCCCACAACGTATGGCTTTGACCATAAAATTGGTTCAATCCTTTCACCGTAATCATGATTCTTCTCCAAGATAGACTTCAACCACTTTGGGGTTACGCTGCACGTGATCCATACTGCCTTCCGCCAACACATGACCTTGGTGCAGTACGGTCACCTCTTTGGCCAGTGAGCGCACAAAGTCCATATCGTGCTCAACCAATAAGATGGTTCGCTCTCCTGCCAGCGAGGTTAATAACTCACCGGTTCGATCCATTTCTTGATGTGTCATGCCCGCCACTGGTTCATCAACCAGTAATAACTTGGGGTTTTGCATGAGCAACATGCCAATTTCTAACCATTGTTTTTGCCCATGAGAAAGCGCCCCCGCCAATAAAGAGCGTTGCTCATAAAGGCCGATTTGCTTTAAAACGTGATCGATGTAATCGAGTTGCTCGCTGTTTAATTTGGCCAACAAGGTTGAGAACACAGTTTTAGGGCCAGCCATGGCAAGTTCTAAATTGTGAAATACACTTTGCAATTCAAAGACCGTTGGCTTTTGAAACTTTCGACCTATGCCCGCTTGGGCGATCTCTGGCTCTGTCATTGTCAGCAAGTTAATGTTTTGCCCAAACCACGCACTGCCGGAATCAGGCCGTGTTTTGCCAGTGATGATATCCATCATGGTGGTTTTTCCCGCCCCATTGGGGCCAATGATGCAACGTAATTCCCCTTGTTTGATGTAGAGATTTAAATCATTGATAGCCTTAAAGCCGTCAAAAGCGACACTGATGCCTTCTAAATAAAGAAGGTGGCCATGACCGACATTGAGCAAGGGGCTCACGTCCGGCTGCATAAAATCATAGACACGGTGACGGTCAGCCAATGCTCGCGCTGCGTTGAATACACTCATAAGTTCACCTTTTTGCGTTTGAGTAACCCTGTCACGCCTTGCGGCAACAATAAGGTAACGAGAACAAACATTGCCCCTAGGCTAAACAGCCATACTTCGGGAAACGCGGCGGTTAAGTAGGTTTTGGCATAATTCACGGCAAGTGCGCCGACCACAGCACCATAAAGCGTCGCTCTTCCTCCTAATGCCACCCAAACCACTAACTCAATCGAGTTTAAGGGTGAGAATTCTGAGGGGTTAATAATACCGACTTGTGGCACGTACAAAGCACCTGCAATACCCGCAAGCACAGCAGAAAAAGTGAAAATAGCGAGCTTGATGTACTCCACTTTGTAGCCGGTAAATCGCGTGCGTGCTTCAGCATCGCGAACCGCCATCGCCACACGCCCTAGTCGGCTGACCACAATGAATCGACAGCACATATATCCGATGGCTAGCGCAAGGCCAGAAACAACAAATAATGCCAAACGTGTCGCGTCATCTTGTAAGTTAAAACCAAGGATATCTTTAAAGTCTGTTAAGCCATTATTGCCGCCAAACCCCATTTCATTGCGATAAAATGCCAGCAATAACGCGTAGGTTAACGCTTGAGTGATAATTGATAAGTAAACCCCTGTCACTCGTGAACGAAAAGCCAGCCAACCAAAACAAAACGCCAAAATTCCAGGTGCCAACACCACCATCAACATAGCAAACCAAAATTGATCAAACCCATGCCAAAACCAAGGCAATTCCTGCCAGTTCAAAAAGATCATAAAATCGGGTAACTCTGGATTGCCATACACACCTCGGTCGCCAATCTGGCGCATCAAGTACATGCCCATGGCATAACCACCTAATGCAAAAAATGCCGCGTGACCCAGGCTCAATATGCCTAAATATCCCCACACGAGATCCACGGCAACCGCGAGCAAGGCATAGGTCAAGTACTTACCGAGTAAAGTGATGGTATAAGTCGATACATGCAGAGCGGATCCTTCTGCGATAAACAGATTCAACATTGGGATCAGACTGAGAACTGCCACCAAGACGACTAAAAATAACTGTGTAGAGCGATCAAACAACCTAGGTTGGAATTCCATCATTAATCCTCCGCTGAACGACCCTTCTGAGGAAACAATCCTCTGGGTTTCTTTTGAATAAACAAAATGATAAAGACAAGCACGAGGATTTTAGCCAAAACGGCACCCGCCCAAGGTTCTAAAATCTTATTGGCGATACCCAAGGACATTCCTGCGACCAAAGTACCCCATAAATTGCCGACACCGCCAAACACCACCACCATAAATGAATCAATAATATAAGACTGACCAAGATTGGGACCGACATTGGTCAGTTGACTCAGAGCGACCCCAGCAATACCGGCAATCCCGGAACCCAGCCCAAACGTCATTGCATCGACGCGCTCTGATTTCACGCCCATGGCACGAGCCATATTTCGATTTTGCGATACCGCACGGACTTCAATGCCCAAGCGAGTGTATCTGAGCACCATAAACAACAGAGCAAAGACGCAGAGACAAAAAGCAATGATGTACACTCGATTGAGCGTCAAACTGAGCATGGGGTTTATCTCAATGACCCCTTGCATCCAATCTGGCGTTGAGACACTGCGATTCAATGGTGAGAAGATCGTTCTGACCATCTGTTGTAGAATCAGGCTGATGCCGAAGGTCGCTAATAAGGTTTCTAAAGGGCGGCCGTACAAAAAGCGAATCACGCTGCGCTCAATCAACACGCCGACACTTGCCGAGACAAGAAATGCCAAGGGTATCGAAATAAAAATGGACCAGCCGATGTGATTTGGCATTAACGTCTGAACAACGTAAGTGGTATACGCACCGAGCATGATCAATTCACCATGCGCCATATTAATCACCCCCATGACGCCAAAGGTAATGGCGAGGCCAATCGCGGCCAACACTAAGACCGATCCAAGACTGAGGCCAAAAAACAGGGTTTCAACAAAATCAGCGATGTTTTCACGCTGGGCGATCTGATGTAAGGCACGATCCGTGGCTTCGACGAAGGAGTGACTTGGCTCGGTGAGTAAAAATTGATTTAACGCATTTCTCGCCTCTGGTTGGTAGCTCGCCCCTAGTGTGTCAATCGCAGACCGTTGAGCGCTGGGCTCGGCTGACGTTTTGAGTTGATAAATCGCCAATGCCGTATCAAGGCTTTGCTGGACACCCGGGTGCGCCTCGGCGTCCCTTACTTGTTTTAAGCGTTGATAGGTTGGTTCATCTAACTCTCCCATCAACGCCGTCACCGCCTTTATCCGCGCTTGTGGGCTGGGCTGGCTAAGGCTGAGAACAGCGAGGTGTTTTTTTATCTCACCGCGTAACTGATTATTAATGCCTATTTTTTTGACTGTACGGCGGCTCACAGAGACAAATTGAGATGCCTCATCGCTAAACAGCGGGGCAATGACATACTGGCTGCCATTTTTTTCAACTAACTGAACCAGGTTTTGCTTTTTTTTGTCTAGGTAAAGATCGCCATTTAACAATAGATTCAGAATTGAGAATGCCTGCTCGCCACCTTGTTGACTCAGCCGGCTAATAGCAACACTGATTTGCTGATAATCGCGTGTTGCCAAACGCTCTAGCTCATCATTTATGCTCACCGATTGGGCAAAAATCGTCGCACTCCATGTGCTAAGAGCCACCAAGACAAGAAACCATGCCTTAATGCGAAGACAATGCCAGGTTAAAGACTTCTGTTGAGAACGTACCATTCAACAAACCTCTAATATAAAGATCAAAAATGGATAAAACACAGAATGGCTTTACCCCCAAAGAACTGCTTTCACCCCTATGACCCGCTCAGTCAGTTTAGGAACGAAAATGCTTTGACTCATCCATTGGCAATAAGCAAGTCGCTAGGTACTTCACGTGAAGTACCTAGCTTGCCAATTAAAAGTTTTGACCCGAACATTTACCGGTTTTGACGTTGTAGTTACCGCAAGAAAGCGGCTCACGCCAGTCAGCAATTAAGTCTTTTGAACCTGGAAGATAATCCGACCAAGCATCACCAGCGACTAATCCAGAGGTTTGCCAAACGGTTTCAAACTGGCCATCATCTTGGATTTCGCCGATTAACACCGGTTTGGTGATATGATGATTAGGCATCATGGCTGAGTAACCGCCAGTCAAATTGGGTACTGTCACCCCAATGAGTGCATCACCGACGACTTCAGGATTCGTCGTACCCGCTTTTTTCACTGCTTCTACCCACATATTGAAACCGATATACGTTGCCTCCATCGGATCATTGGTTACGCGCTCATCACTTTTGATGAATTTGTGCCATTGCTCGATAAACTCATCGTTTTGATCCGACTCAACGCTCATAAAGTAGTTCCACGCGGCAAGGTGTCCTTCCAGTGCTGACGTGTCCATGCCCGACAACTCTTCTTCACCGACCGAGAACGCCACCACTGGGATTTCATCGGCAGAAACGCCTTGGTTACCCAATTCTTTGTAGAAAGGAACATTCGCATCACCATTAATGGTGGATACGACGGCCGTTTTCTTGCCAGAAGAGCCAAACTTCTTAATATCAGAAACAATGGACTGCCAATCAGAATGACCAAACGGGGTGTAGTTCACCATGATGTCACTCTCAGCGACGCCTTTTTCTTTTAAATACGATTCAAGAATTTTGTTGGTGGTTCTTGGGTACACATAGTCGGTACCGGCTAACACCCATCGCTCAACCCCTTGTTCCAATAAATAATCAACGGCTGGAATCGCTTGCTGATTGGGCGCGGCACCAGTGTAAAAAACGTTTTTCGACGATTCTTCACCTTCGTATTGAACCGGGTAGAAAAGCAAGCTGTCTAGCTCTTCAAACACGGGCAAAACGGACTTACGAGATACCGATGTCCAACAACCAAAGACGGCATCAACCTTGTCTTTTGATATTAACTCTCGTGCTTTTTCGGCAAATAACGGCCAGTTTGAGGCGGGGTCAACCACCACGGCTTCCAGTTTTTTTCCGAGTAAGCCGCCTTTTTTATTCTGTTCATCGATCAACATCAGCATGGTGTCTTTTAACGTGGTCTCACTGATGGCCATGGTGCCAGATAAAGAGTGTAATACGCCCACTTTAATCGTATCTTCCGCCATGGCGTAATGACTGAGTAATGAGGCAGCTAACATTGAAGTCGCTAGAAAATTCCGTTTCATTCGTCTTCTTCCTTGTATGGATTTAATGGTTGAGTGTAAATATTCTGTCGAACGGCCTCCCGCCTCATTTGACTGGGAACTTCTACCGCGATGAACAAAACCAGTATTGATTAAGTCTTCAATGATGCCTATTCGCAGTTGATGCACTTCATCTACGTACAATTACGCATAGGTAACGACTATCTATCGCGCTATACTTATTGGTTTACACAGGATGTGTAGTTTTGACCTTGTTCGATCCCACTCTCAAGGAAGAGAATGAATAGATCCGCTAAAGTGCCCATCACCCGTCGACACTACAACAAATTAGTCGGCAATGAATTGCTCGAAGACTTTGCTTTGCGCTTCACCGCCAAACGGGCTCGTAAGTGGTCTTCCAGTTGGGTGGCCAATACTGCCCTTGGTATTGTCTCGTTTTTGGTGTTGGAGGCACTCGGGGGGACCATTACATTAAATTATGGGGTTACCAACTCACTATGGGCCATTTTTGCGGTCGCCTTAGTGGTGATTTTTTCTGGTATTCCCATCTGTTATTACGCCGCTAAATACGGTGTTGATGTTGATCTACTGAGCCGAGGCGCCGGATTTGGCTATATAGGCTCCACCATCGTCTCGCTCATTTATGCCTCTTTTACTTTTATTTTTTTCGCCTTAGAGGCGTCGATAATGTCGATGGCCATTGAGTTGTTATTTGGCATCCCTTTGAGCATTGCTTATATGCTCAGTGCGTTTATTGTGATTCCGATTGTCATTTTAGGGATCAGCAATATCGGTCGCTTTCAAATGTGGTCACAACCGATTTGGCTATTACTGCAACTGATCCCCCTTATCTATGTCTTCACCCATGAAGATGCCGATCTCAACACCTGGCTTAACTATTCAGGTGCTCAAGCAACAGGTACTCAGTTTGATTGGTTATTATTTGGGTCGGCTTCGGCGGTATTGCTTTCCATCGTGGCGCAAATCGGTGAGCAGGTCGATTTTTTGCGATTTCTACCGCCCAAAGAAAAAGTCGGTAAGGTCAAATGGTGGGCAGCGATGCTCACCGGCGGCCCAGGTTGGATGGTATTCGGAGCTTTGAAGTTGGTGTTAGGCAGCTTTCTTGCTTGGTTAGCGATTAGCCAAGGCGTGATACCTAGCCTTGCCGGTGACCCTGCCCATATGTACTTTACTGCTTTCACCTACTCTATTGACGACACGGGCATTGCGCTTTTTTTAGCGGGAATGTTTGTCATCATCTCGCAATTGAAAATCAACATTGCCAACGCCTACGCAGGCTCCCTAGCCTGGTCTAATTTTTTCTCTCGCATTACCCATCATCACCCTGGTCGTGTCGTTTGGATGATCTTTAATGTCCTCGTGGCATTGGTTTTAATGGAGTTAGGGGTTTATCAATTAATCGAAAAGACGTTACAAATTTATTCTGTGTTGGTGTTAGCGTGGATTGGTACGATTGTCGCCGATCTGATCATTAATAAACCCTTGGGGTTAAGCCCCAAAGGTATCGAGTTCAAACGCTCTCAGCTTTATGATATCAACCCGGTTGGTTTGGGCTCGATGGTGTTGTCCTCTGTCGTGGGGATCACCGCCCATTTGGATTGTTATGGTCCTTGGGTAAAAGCCTTTGCCTCCTACATTGCCTTTTTGTTGCCTTTTTTATTCGCGCCCATCATCGCTTGGCTAACCAAAGGGCGTTTTTACTTAGTCAAACCGCACCGCAACCCGTACCACAGTCAGGGCGAACACCAGTGCAGTGTCTGTGAGTTGACGTTTGAGCATGAAGACATGTCTTTCTGCCCCGCCTACGGAGGGCAAATTTGCTCTTTGTGCTGTACCCTCGATATTCGCTGCCGAGACATGTGCCGTCCCAAGGCGACATTCTCTGCTCAGATCAAATCGTTTTTATCGCCTATTTTTCCGTCACAATGGTTAAAACACTTATCCTCGACCGTCATCCAGTTTATCGTCGTGATGGTGATGGTCAGTCTCGCAATGGGCGCGATATTGACGATTGCTTATACCCAAGTCCCCAACCTTAGCCCTTATCATATGGAGACCCTATCAACGGGGCTACTCAAATCCTTTACCTTGTTGCTGATACCGATTGGCATCATCAGTTGGCTATTTGTATTGGCTAGAACCAGTAATCAAACGGCGTTACAAGAACTGCAGGCACACACCAATTTGCTGACACTTGAAATCAACGCGCACCAAAAAACGGCCCAAGAATTGGAGATCGCCAAACGCTCGGCAGAAACCGCCAATGACGCCAAAAGTCGCTATCTAGCCAGCTTGAGTCACGAGCTCAGAACGCCGCTTAATGTCCTATTAGGTTATGCACAATTGATGAGTAATGACCGTAAACTGGATGAACAAACACGACAATACGCCGATATATTAAAACGCAACGGTAAACACCTTTCCGATTTGATCGAAGGCCTACTTGAAATATCAAAAATTGAAGCCGGTCGTTTAGAGCTTCACCGCGAAGAGTTCAGCCTCCCTACGCTTCTCGAGCAGTTAGTGGAAATGTTTGCCATGCAAGCACAGCGCAAAGGACTGACATTTGAATTTAATTCAAGTAAAAACATCCCTCAATTTGTCTCGACCGACAAGCAGCGCTTGCGACAAATCCTAATCAATTTGTTAAATAATGCGGTCAAATACACCGAAAAGGGAACCATCTCCTTCAAGGTCACCTATCGCAATCAAGTGGTCGCTTTTCGTGTCCATGATACGGGTATTGGACTATCAAAAAGCGATATTAAGAAAATTTTCAAGCCGTTTGAGCGAGTCGAAAATGACAAAACTGCCCTCATTTCTGGCACCGGCCTTGGCTTGACCATTTCGAATGTCCTTGCAGAAATGATGGGCGGCGACATATCGTGTACCAGTCAACTTGGCCACGGCAGTAGTTTTGTTTTAAAACTCATGCTGCCTGAGGTCCGTGTTGGCAAGTTGGAACCGGACATGATCAACGACACCGTGATCGGATATCAAGGCGAACGCAAAACCCTTTTAGTCGTCGATGATATTAAAGACCAACGCGACCTAGTGAAAAGCCTACTGACTCCACTGGGGTTTGATATTGAACTGGCCGACAGTGCGCAGCAAGCCTTAGACATAATGAAAACACGCACAATCGATTTAATTATGTTGGATATTTTTATGCCTGTCGTCAACGGCTGGCAATTGGCGATTCAACTGAGAAAAGAACGCTACCTGCAACCCATCATTATGTTATCAGCCAATATTCAAGAATTTGAAACCCATGGGCATTTAAACGGCATACACGATGACTACCTGACCAAACCCGTGTCACTGCCATCACTGCTAGCCAAGCTTAACCGGTTGCTGGCAATTGATTGGCAATACGATATAAAAAGTGACCTTAATCCCGACAAGGTGATGGCTAAAACGGACAGCTTTTCACAACAAGTCCCCCCAGAAAACCGTTTACGAAAAATTCGCGAATACGCTGAAATCGGGTTTTTAGCCGGGATAAGTCAAGAACTCGATAAATTACCACAGCACACTTACTCTTCTTTTATCAAGACGTTAAGAGCCGATGTTGTAAGTTGTCATCTGAATAAAATCATCTCTGATGTGGATAGGTTAATTGATGAGCATTATTACTAATAATAATATTATCGTTCTGGTGGTCGATGATTCACCCGAGTCGCTAGGCATGCTCAATGCCACACTCAATCAAGCCGGCCTGACGGTATTGGTCGCACTGAGTGGATTGCAAGCATTAGCGATCACGAAAAAAGTACAACCCGATGTGGTTCTACTCGACGCCATCATGCCAGAAATGGATGGCTTTGATACCTGTGTCAAACTCAAAGAACAGTTGCCATCTACCCCGATCATCTTTATGACCGGGCTCAATGACTCCAAACATGTTATCCGAGGCTTTGAAAGCGGAGGTACCGATTATATCACCAAGCCGGTCAATCCAGATGAAGTCCTAGCGCGCATTCGAGTACACAGTCAAAGTGCCCGTTTAGCCAAATCCGCACAAGCGGCGTTGGACTACGCCGGTCAGTATATTTTTTGTGTGTCGAATAACGGTCACTTGGAGTGGGCCACCCCCCATGCACAAGAATTATTAGGGTCGTTAGGGGAAGATTCGTTACAAACGTGGCTGTTAATTCAACAAGATATTGCGTTGTGGTTAATGCAAGACCCACAGAAAAAACCGCTGATATTAAAACAATTTACGCCAAACCTAGAAGTGTCCTACACCGGGGATTACAACAGTATTCAATCACTGATTCGCATCACGACGCCGAAGAAACACAACCGTGAAGAAAGCTTACAACAGGCTTTTAAACTCACTAAACGTGAATCTGAAGTTCTTTACTGGTTATCTTACGGCAAAACCAACTGGGAAATTGCGCAAATTTTAACAATGAGTACGAGAACCGTGCACAAGCACTTAGAGCAAATATACAAAAAATTGCAAGTGGATAACCGCACGTCGGCAGTGAGTTTATCGGTTAGGGTGTTAGAGCACGATCATTAAACGATCAACGTGACTAATTTAGGTATTTCACGGTGGAGAAAGCGACGGTGATAAGTGAGATAGACGTAACACTTACCCTCTGAGGCCGTTGAGAGTAGCGTTTTGTTGCTGGCAGACTCATTACCAGTTCTTCTTCGCTTGTATAACCGTGCTATAGGTAAATAAAGGCGATGAAAAACCGTTACCTGAGACCAGTCATCTCCCCCACGGATGCAGGGGAAATGACCTTAGCGCTTATAGGTAGTCACACAAGTAGGCGCTGTCCACTTCGACTTGGACTAAAAATTTGTCATCGCCGGGGACTTCAAAAGACTGACCAGCCGAAAAGGTTTGCCAAGAGACACTGCCGGGCAATTTTACCGTCAGTTGCCCTTTGATAACGGTCATCTTTTCTGGTGCTTGTGTAGTAAAGGTGTATTCGCCTTTTGCCATCACACCCACACTAGACGTATCACCACTTGATACAAAGCCTAACGACTTCACTTGGCCTTCGAAGTAACTGTTTTCCTTAATCATACTGCTTCCTTGATTTTTACTAAAGGCTATTGATAGCCCAACAATTCAATAAATTCAAGTCTTGTGTTTTGCGAAGGGGAAAAATGAATTATCGGTCACAGATTCCCCCTTCTTTAATTAAGACTTAGCTGTTTTGAGGCTTAAATTGACGTTTTTCACCTTGTGGGCGACGGCGCTTCTGACCTTGATTGGGTTTGTCGGTACCATTGCCTTGCTCAGCAGGTTTACCCTGGCCCGAACGCGCTGAACCAGACGAGCGCGCCCCTGCAGGACGTGGGCGACGTTTGGCCGGCGCTTTGGCATCCGTACCTGGACGCGCTTGGTTATCGTGATGCTTTTTCGGTTTTTTCGGTTTTTTCGGCTTTATCGGGCGCGTGTCTAGCTTTGACTCGGGTACCACATTGGTCACCGCATACCCTTCTAAAGATAGGCGTGGCAACACTTTTTGAATCAAGCGCTCGATGCCAAACAAATCGTCCGCTTCTTGAGCGCAGACTAAAGAAATCGCTTTACCCGGCTCACCGGCACGCCCCGTACGGCCAATGCGGTGAACATAATCTTCGGCCACATTGGGCAATTCAAAGTTCACCACTTGAGGCAATTGCGGAATATCAATACCGCGCGCGGCTATGTCGGTCGCCACTAAGACTCTTAACTCACCGGATTTAAATTGCGCGAGTGCTTTGGTTCTTGCCCCTTGGCTTTTGTTGCCGTGAATGGCGGCGGCGGCCAATTGTTGCTCAGTTAAAAACGCGGCAAGGCGATTGGCACCGCGCTTGGTACGGGTAAAGACCAATACTTGCTGCCAGTTGCCATCAACAATTAATTTGGCCAACATCGGCGCTTTCTTTTTGACGTCAGCAGGGTAAACGGCCTGCTCAATCGTCACCGCGGTTGAATTAGCCGGTGTCACTGAAATTTCGACTGGCTGATTGACAAGTCCTTTGGCTAACTCGCGAATCTCATCAGAAAAAGTTGCAGAAAAAAGCAGGTTCTGACGCTTTTTCGGCAGCCATTGCAATACCTTTTTGATATCACGGATAAAGCCCATATCCAGCATGCGGTCGGCTTCATCGAGCACTAAACACTCGAGTTGATCAAATCGGATGGCGTTTTGCTGATACAAATCGATTAAACGACCCGGGGTGGCGACTAACACGTCTGCCCCTTTGCGCAATCGCTGCATTTGCGGGTTAATTTTAACGCCGCCGAAGACAACCGCAGAACTCAAAGACACATGTTTACTGTACTCGACCACGTTGTCATAAACCTGTGCCGCCAGTTCACGTGTCGGGGTTAAAATCAGGGTTCGCACTTGGTTGCTTTTGACTTTGTGACCCTGTGACAATTTTTCTAGGATCGGTAGCGTAAAGCCCGCGGTTTTACCAGTACCGGTTTGCGCCGCCGCCATCACATCTTTGCCCGATAAAATCGCGGGGATGGCTTGTTGTTGAATCGGCGATGGTGTTGAGTAACCTTTCTCATCAATAGCGCGAAGAATGGGCTGTGATAAGCCTAAGGTGTTAAAACTCATATATGTAATCTCGAGGTGATTGGCCACCGGAGCATAAAAACCACACCAGAGCCAGGAAATGAAAAGTTCGCCATTCTGCGCTTTTTCTTAACTAGGAGCAAGTGTATTTGCAATTAAGGCCCATCAAATCGCTCTTGGTTGTTATCCATTGCTCAATGCTATCGATGGTCGAGGCGACGAAGTTCACCTGGCCCCAATTGGAAAGTTTTCTTAAATTGACGAGCAAACGCCGCTTCTGAGCGATACCCAACGGCAGAGGCGACCTGGGCAACGGACTCACCATGGTGCAATTTATCCCAGGCACACAACATGCGCCACCAAGAGAGGTACTCCATCGGTGTTTGGCCACTGACTTGCTTAAACTGAGTGGCAAAACTGGTGCGCGACATATGGCAAGTTTTCGCCAACTGATCGACACTCCACGCTTGATCAAGTTGAGCGTGAATCGCCTTAACCGCCAGGCCGAGTTTTGGGTGAGAAAATAAAGCCACAATACCAATATCCATTTGCTCTTGTTCAAAATAGCTGCGAATCGCATGCAAAATCAATGACTCGACAAAGTGCGATAACAACACATCTGAGCCCAGTCGCTGAGTTTGAGTTTCAATTTGAATGAGCTGTAGTAATGGATCGATCCACGGTTGACTTTGAGGGTTGCGTTTAATCAGCAAATAGTCTGGCAAGCTGTCGATCAAGTTTTGGCTTTGGGCATTTTGATAGTCGAAATACCCACACAGCATGCCGGTCGAACCTTCAATGATCCCACCGTCAAAGTGACAGCGCTGCGCTTGCTCTGCACTGCCATGCAAAGGCGTGATCTTGTGCTCGGTTGCCCGTAAAAAAATAATAATGTCGCCTGCGTTAAGGGTATCAACGGCGATTTGGTTAATACTGAGATGACACTCACCGTGTGAAATGAGATGAAAAGAACGCGCTTCTTGTTTTTTGCCCACCCACCAATTACCGCAAAATTGGGCATTAACCGACAACTCCACTGACAGCTTGAGTTGTGAGAACAGCAAAGAGATAGGATCATTCATCATTGAACGATTGAGCATAATAAACGTACCTCAAGGCATAGCCTTGTCCATAAAGTGGCTTTACATTGAAAGGATAGCGTCGCAGGCACATCGATCATCGCTTTGCCTGCGACGCATTCAGCATCTCACAACCAATACGGAGAGAACAATGGGTTTTTCATCAAAGCTAGTACCAGGTACACCCTTTCCTACCCTTACTGCCAACACTTTGGAAGGCAGCATTGAACTCAACAAAGCGCACGGTGGCGCTGATTGGCAATTGTTGATTGTTTACCGCGGTCAACATTGCCCTTTGTGTACGCGTTATTTAAACCAATTAGAGACTTTCCAAGCCGCGTTAAATGACATTGGCGTGAGTATTACTGCAGTGTCAGCCGACAGCAAAGCGCAACTTGAAAGCCACCTAGAACAGCTTAATGTGACTTTCCCGATCGCTTATGGGTTAACGCTCGAGCAGATGGAAACCTTAGGGCTTTATGTGTCGATCCCACGTTCTGCACAAGAAACCGATCACAACTTTGCTGAGCCTGGTTTGTTTATCATTAATGAGCAAGGGCAAGTTCAAGCCGTCGATATCTCGAATGTGCCGTTCTTGCGCCCTGAACCTGAAGTGATTGTTCGCGGTATTACCTTTGTTCGCGGCCAAGACGGCTACCCTATTCGCGGTACGTTTCAAGGCGAGTAATCACGCCGGTAGGTAACTCACCTTTCTCGATAAAGTAGTGCCGCCGTTTCGCACTGCTTTATCGCCATCAGAGGGCGTGCCTTTTGAACACGGTCTCCAATCCACATGTCATTCTGATTTTCCCGCTCAGGTCGTTACGTCAACAATCTGTGATATCGACACAATTTTGACGCGACTGACCTATCTCTCGTAAACCATATTTGATTTAATTGCTTGGCTATGAATCGATTAACGCGGATTATCAAGGAAAGAAGAATGAAAATTATCCATTGGTTGGCTATTACCGGTCTTGCTGTCGTCACTTCCTTCAACGCAACGGCCCATGAAAATGGCTTGGTCTCAGTGAAAAGTCACTACGACGTCAATACCACGGTACAAAAGTTAGAGAGTGTCCTCACCAGTAAAGGCATGACTATCTTTGCGAAAGTTGATCATGCAGCAGGGGCCAAAGGCGTCAATATCGACCTAAGACCAACCCAAGTCGTCATTTTTGGTAACCCGAAAGTCGGATCACCACTCATGGTCTGCCAACAAAGCATGGCGATTGATTTACCGCAAAAAGCCTTGATCAGTGAAAATGAACAAGGTGAAGTATGGTTAACTTATAATGATCCTAAGTATCTAGCTAAAAGACACCATATAGAAGGCTGTGATGATACCTTAAATAAAGTCAGCCAAGCTTTGGCCAACTTTGCTAAGGCGGCAACGCACTAACCATGCCGTTGGCTAAAACCAGCTCAATCACCAATCAAAATAAAAGCTCACTCAAGCAGTGAGCTTTTTTAACGGTGAGAGTACATTCACCTCTGATTTGATGGCCTTAACTACTCTGCCTGTTTATCCCCCCAATAACACCACGACAGCATAGCAGACTACTCCCACTAATACCGGCAACGCCAATGAGCGAGAAAACCACCAAGTCAGCACCGTCGCAACACAACCAACGATAGCCGCAAACGCCAATAAGGTTGACGGGTGAGCCGGCACCAAAGACACCCCACACATGGCCGCAATCATGGTAGGTCCGAGGACTTGTAACCACAATGGCGTAGCTTGATTGGCTTTAGAGCTATTGGCTTTCAAACGACGGCGCATCCATACCATAGGTAAGCAGCGCAATAAAAACGTCCCCAAACAAATCATGGCGATCGCCATTGTCACCTCAGTGCTCATCATATCGGCTTCCTCATCGTGCATACATAAAACGTCAACCCACCTAACAAGGCCGCCAAAGGGATCGAAAGATTCGGTAACTCTGCCATTTTCAAGCCAATCGCTGCCAGCATAGTGATGATTAAGGTCGCTCCCCATTGCACAGAGGTAAACCTTGGTAATAACAAAACCAAAAATAAAGCCGGTAATGCAAAGGGCAAGACATCACTGACTACTGGCCAACGCGTCAGCAGAGAATCCCCGGTAATCGCCCCAACGGCGGTGCCAATCACCCAACTTAACCAGGCTAAAACCGCGGCACCAATAAACCATGGGTAACGCTCGTTCGCGTCTAACTGCGGTAAACGAGTCAAGGCTAATGCAAACACCTGATCAGTCAATCCATGCATCAGTACCCACCACCCTTTGCGATCATTTAAATAAGGCGCGAGATTGGGGCCATAAACCACATGACGCGCATTAATCAGCAAACTCATCACAATCACTAACCAGATTGGCGAGCCCGCCGCGATCATCGCGACCAATAAAAACTGAGAGGCCCCCGCGTAGAGAAACGTCGAGATAAGGATGGTTTCAAGTGGTGTTAATCCAGATTGAACCGAAATCAAACCAAAGGAAATCGCGATGGGTATATAGCCACCTAACAGCGGTAACGCGTCTTTGACCCCTTGTAGGCTGGTTGAAAGCGCTTGAGCAGGATTCATGTCACCGCTCCTTGCGCTTGATAAACAATCGTCACCATGAAATTTGCCCATTGCTCGCCAGTTTGGTAAAGGTGCGCTTGATCGGCCTTAAACTGGTAAGTTTGCCCTGCGCTAAGCGCACGTGCTTCGCCATTAGGGCCGACAATGACCTCGCCACTGATCACTAAAATCGATTCCATACACCCGGTAGAATGAGGCGCGGCTTGGCGAACGGTATGCGGGGCACAGCTCATCCAATACACATCGACATTGGGATCGTCGGTGCCCTGATCAATCAGTTTGACCTGCACCCCTTTGTCGCTGAGAGGAAAATCCAAGTGCGCCACTAAATGGCTAAACGGCACTTCTAACCTCATGGCTAAGCGCCAGATGGTGTCTAAGGTTGGATTGGCTTGGCCTTGTTCGAGTCGAGATAGATTCGATTTGGCGATACCGGCTTCTTTGGCCAATTGAGATAATGATATCTGCTTCTCCAACCGAAATCGTTGTAGGTTACGGCCGAGCAGCTCATAGTTGTGGTGATCCTTCATAAATTGTTCCATATAATGAACGTTCGATATATAGAACAACTTTTTACTTGCGCTGTCAAGATTCGAGAACAAAAAAAAGCCACTTCGACTGAAGTGGCCTTTGATTGATTAAGTTAGCAAAAATATTAAGCGGTTTGAGCTTCTGCTTTTGCCGGTGCTGGGTTGCGAATTAAGTAATCAAACGCACCAAGGCTTGCTTTTGCCCCTTCACCCATCGCAATAATAATTTGCTTGTATGGGACGGTGGTGACGTCACCGGCGGCAAATACCCCTTTCATGGAAGTGGCACCGTGCGCGTCGACTTCAACTTCGCCGCGAGGAGAAAGGTCAACACCAGAACCTTGTAGCCACTCGCTGTTTGGCACTAGGCCGATCTGAACGAAGATACCAGCAACATCAACCCATTTGGTTTCACCTGTGTTGCGGTCTGTGTATTCCAGACCCGTTACACGAGTGCCATCACCAAGGACTTGTGTGGTTTGCGCCATCTTAATAATTTCGATATTTGGCGTTGAGTTCGCTTTGTCGATCAACACTTGGTCTGCACGCAGTGTGTCAGCAAACTCAAGCACCGTTACATGTTCAACGATACCAGAGAGATCAATGGCCGCTTCAATACCTGAGTTACCACCACCGATAACCGCAGTGCGCTTGCCTTTGAACAATGGACCGTCACAGTGTGGGCAGTAAGCCACGCCTTTGTTGCGGTATTCTTGCTCACCTGGAACGTTCATTTCACGCCAGCGAGCACCAGTGCTGTTGATAACAGAGCGCGCTTTTAGTACCGCACCGCTTTCTAGTTCAACGTGAATGTAACCATCTTCTGTCTGTTCAGCGTCGGTAATTTTCGCCGCGCGTTGCTCAGTGATCACTTCCACACCGTATTCTTTCACGTGTTCTTCTAGGCTAGCAACCAGTTTTGGACCTGTGGTCGCTTTTACCGAAATGAAGTTTTCGATTGCCATAGTGTCCATCACCTGACCACCAAAACGCTCAGCCACGATACCGGTACGAATGCCTTTACGCGCAGCATAGATAGCGGCAGAAGAGCCAGCAGGGCCACCACCGACGACGAGCACGTCGAACGGCGCTTGTTGGTTAATGGCTGCGGCTTGTTTTTCCGCTGCGCCATCATCCACTTTATTCAAAATTTCAGCCAGTGACATACGGCCTTGACCAAACAACTCGCCATTGACGAAGATACTCGGTACCGCCATGATGTCTTTCTCTTTCACTTCGTCTTGGAACGCCGCACCGTCGATCATCGTTGTGGTGATCAATGGGTTGATTGCCGACATCATGTTAAAAGCTTGCACAACTTCAGGGCAGTTTTGGCAAGACAGTGAAATAAAGATTTCTACATTGAGTTTTTTGTCGAGTGCTGCAATTTGCGCAATCGTGTCTGCTTCGAGTTTAATCGGATGACCACCACTGTGCAGCAGTGCAAGCACAAGCGAGGTAAACTCATGACCCATAGGTAAACCGGCAAAACCAATCGCCGTGCCTTTTTCTGGGTTAACCACACGCATGATCGGCTTACGTGCACTGGCGTCATCACTACGGACCACTTCTATCTTGTCGCTCAAAGACGCGATATCTGTCGCTAATGACTCAAGCTTAGATGCCGTCTCGCTGTCGTCGAGGCTCAGCACAAGCTGTATATTTGTTTTTAGATTTTCTAGATAAGCTTTTAGCTGTTGTTTCATTGCTTGGTCTAACATAGTGATTCCTATTTAACTCATGGATCGAAGCATAAAAAGAGAGAACGACACTCATATCGCACTCAAGACACCAGAAAAACGATTAAAAATCGCACAAAAAGGCGTTTCTGGCGAATTAAAAAGCGCCTACTGTGAGGCGCTTACTTCAAACTATCTTAAAGACAGCTTAGATTTTGCCTACTAGGTCAAGAGAAGGTGCTAGTGTTTCTTCGCCTTCTTTCCATTTAGCTGGGCAAACTTCACCTGGGTGAGCGGCAACGTATTGCGCTGCTTTCACTTTGCGAAGTAGGTCTTCTGCATCACGGCCGATGCCTTCTGCAGTGATTTCCATCGCTTGGATGATGCCTTCTGGATCAACGAGGAAAGTTGCACGGTCAGCAAGACCTTGACCTTCACGCATTACATTGAAGTTGTTTGTGATAGTACCGCTTTGGTCACCAACCATGTAGTAGTTGATTTTGCCAATCGTTTCTGAGCTATCGTGCCATGCTTTGTGAGTAAAGTGAGTGTCAGTTGAAACTGAGTACACTTCAACACCACGTTTTTGCAATTCTTCGTATTTGTCAGCAACATCGCCAAGTTCAGTAGGACATACGAACGTGAAGTCTGCTGGGTAGAAGAAGAAAATCGCCCATTTACCTTTTACATCTTTCTCTGTAATTTCAACAAATTCGCCATTTTTATAAGCTGTTGCTGCAAATGGTTTGATTTCGGTATTGATCATGATTAACTCTCTCAATGTAGTAAGATTTGTACAAGGCGCTTCCCCGCGCCGTTGAAACTATAATGCCCCTTTCGCTGTAAAAGGAAAAATCGACATTCCCTATTATATTAATAGTATTCGCCTATCATAAAAACAAAATTATTAAATAATAACGATTTATTTGTTTTTTTAGCGCACTGTGGAACCAAAACAAAATA
Organism: Vibrio sp. HB236076; assembly: GCF_040957575.1. Classification (NCBI taxonomy): domain Bacteria; kingdom Pseudomonadati; phylum Pseudomonadota; class Gammaproteobacteria; order Vibrionales; family Vibrionaceae; genus Vibrio; species Vibrio sp. HB236076. The sequence continues at coordinate 559,992 of NZ_CP162602.1, read as the reverse complement.
CCCATAGTGTTAACCAATTCACAAAAAAACAAAAACAAAAAATTAACAACTAACCCCAAACAAAAACGCCTTGGTAACAATAGCCGAAGAAACTGTAATAAAATTACAACAAAACGGGCGTTTTTGTTTGTTTTTCATTCATCCTTGTCCCAGTCTGATTCTGTATGTGGGCGATGATAGCGCAGCAATCTCCTTAGTCACGCCTCACTGTCAAACAGGACCATACGAAGGTTTGTCGTGCGTTATCGCTCTTTACTGACACAGGTTTGGTTACGGCCTAAGGCTTTGGCTTGATACAAGGCTTGGTCGGCGCGGCGAATGACCTCTTTGACCGAGTCTTTTGCCGAAATGGTGGTGCAGCCAATCGAAATCGTGACTTGGTGATTGATCACCTGATGTTCTTGTTCAATGGCAATGTGAGTTTGAGCAAGAGAAAGGCGTATTTTCTCTGCCACTTTGTAACCAATATCGAGATTGGTAAGTGGCAATAGTAAGGCGAACTCCTCTCCGCCTAAACGAAATAAGGTGTCTGAGCCCCGAGTAACTGACTTCATTTGTTGACACACTTGCTGTAACACTTTATCGCCAGCCGGGTGACCAAAGCGATCATTAACCTGCTTAAAGTGGTCAATGTCAATGAGCAGCAGACAACAATCGGGCTTGTGCTTGTTGGCCAAGGTGAGATCAAAGATTTTTTCGAAATGAGCGCGGTTGTACACCCCGGTCAATGGGTCGGTGTAGGCGGCGGTGGTCAATTTTCTTTCCAACTGCCTGCGTTGTTTGTCCGCCCTTTCAAATAACAAACCACTAAAAAACAGTGAAAAACAGATATAGGTACAAATCGCCACCACGTACAAGGCAAAGCTTTTGTTGGCATTGTCTATCACCTGGACAAACAAATACCCACCAAACAAACAAAAGACAATCGCACAAATCAATTGCACTCGAATCATTTTGGCCGCAAACGTTGGCATCAAGAAGGCTTTTAGTACTCCTTTGTGGGCCGTGGTCAATAGGCTCGCGATACCTAACAAGAGACCCAGTAACGTTGTAGGCAAAGACATTTGTCCATGGAAGCTTTCAATAGAATAAATATAGCCGACGACAGACACAAAGGGTAAGAACAAAGCAAAAATGGCGGTTGCTTGAGCCAAAATCCACGAGCGGAAAAACAACAAGCCCAAAATAGAAAACGACAACCCCGCTTGAGAAAACGCGGTATTGGTGCCCATTTGCACACCGCTCGGTATTGAAAAGCCCAACGTTGAGGTTAGCGCCTCAACCAAGAGTGCGAACCAAGATTGCTCCCCTGTCGCCACCAACCGGATCGCCACCATCACCGAGACTAAAGTCACCAGCGCAAAAGACACCAGACGATGACGCCGCAAAAACAGCAACGACAATGCCAAAAGTAAAAAGTTGAGCGCGGTGATAGGGTGAGTGCCAGGCCCGCCGGATAACGGTTGGTATATTCTTATTAAATCAAAAGGATAAGAGAGTAAAATAAAGCTGCACAACGCAACCACAACCCACACAAGTCGGCGGCTTAGCAGTAAACTGGATGAAATGATTCGATAATGAGAATTTGGCATAGTAGGCCGTTTGTCTTGTTCAGAACGTCTGTATCGCGCAGACACAGCTAATTTTGCCATACTAAAGAGCCTTAACGTTCAATTCAACTCTAAACACTTTTCATTGGTTATTTTACCTGCTAACTTGCTTTTTATGACACTAAATTAACATTCAGCCATACCACTATGACAGTAACGAAAGACTGAAACCGCCTCAGTGACGGTTCAAGGAGTGAACATGAACAGCAATATTCTTCAAGGTTTGACCGAGCTTCCCTCGGGTAAGATCCCTATGTTAGAACAATGGCACCCTCCTTTTTGCGGTGATATTGATATTCAGATCAAAGCGAATGGCGATTGGGTTCACGAGGGTTGTGTCATTAAACGTATCGGCTTAATTCGCCTATTTAGCCAAGTGTTATGGACAGAAGGCAACGAGGTATTTTTAAAAACCCCCGCGGAAAAAGTCAGAATTCAAGTCGAGGACGCTCACTTTTTAGTCACCGATTGGCAGTGGGTCACCACCCCCAAAGGCGCAGCGGTTCAATTTACCACCCTAACAGGAGAGTCACCGACTTTAGGCATCGATTGTGACCTATGGCTAGCGGACTTTCACGGTGAGCAGCGACCTTACATCTCTATGCGCTTTGGAATGAAAGCCTTGTTACAGCGCTCGACCTTTTATTCGTTAGCCAACGAACTTATAGAGATAAAAACCGCCCAAGGTCAAGGCATGGGACTCTACAGTGCTGGACAACACTATTTGTTACTGCCCGATGAAGAAACCTTGAACGAGTGATCGCAATGCACAAAGCTCAAAAACCTCGAGCGCGTGCCAAAAGTGTAAAAAAATGATCATTGCGCTGAGAATTCACCCGACAAGTCGTTAAATTGACACATAAATCATCTACTTTATTGATGGACAAACGTCATTGAAACGAGGTGAATTATGAAAATTTTGTTTATCTGTCGCCATAACAGCAGCCGCAGTATTTTGGCTGAGGCCATTGCCAAACGCTATTTGCCTGCTCATTTTGAGGTTGCCAGTGGCGGCAGTCACCCCAAAGGGGAAATCAATCCGAAGCTCGCCGAATATTTATCTGATAATGGATTTGATATCAGTGAATTGCGCAGTACCTCTTGGGAAGAAAAATTGGCTTTTCATCCGGATCTCATTATTACTGTCTGTGATAGTATGCACAATGAAACCTGCCCAAATTGGCTGTCATCGGGTATTCGAGTGGCTTGGGATTTAGAATCTTTACCGGAGCACAACGAGTCGAAAAGTGAGTTTTACAGTCTTTGTGATAATTTTGTTGACCACTTAAAACAGCGTATCGAACGCTTGGCGAGTTTAAGCCTCCACTCGATGGATGCACAAGAGCTCAAAGAAAAAGCCCTGCAAGCCTCCTACCTTTAGGTCGCGACCAACGCGATATTGTACGACCTCGCTGACAAACGCATCGCAAAAGCGAACCAAACATTCGCTTTTGCGGGCTAAATTCGAGTCGACACTCAATAGTGACCCAGATTGATTCACCTCGTTTCAATCACAATGAGTCCAATGATCAACTTCCTCTAGCTGACCAATAACCGGCCTGTCACCAACACCTTCATGGTGGCCTTAATACGAACGCCTATCAGCAAAGTCAATAAAAACAAATGTGACCACGTCACATCAACAACTGGATAGCACAATAGAGCAAGGTTAACGCTAAGATTTTATTGATGACTTTGCCGTGTTGCTGAAACTGTGATTGCAAGAGTTTTCCGGCAATGGCCCAAGTCAAATTGCTCGCTAAGGCTATAAAAGCCAACAATAAACTTGCCGATAAGATCCACTTGATATCAGTGGTATAAGGCAATACAAAAGTCGAAATCGACGTGATGCCATATAAGATGATTTTTACGTTCACAAACTGCAAACCAAAACCAGCCAAGAAGGTTACCCTCTCCGAGCGCTCGGTAGCCGTGGTCAGATCACTGTTGGCAATTGTCCAAGCAAGCCACACGATATAGGCCGCCCCCACCCACGTAAGCCATGGCGTGATCACGGGCAGTAAGTTGACCATGTGATAAGTAAAAACACCGCACAACAGCATTAAAATAATATAGCCACAGAACATGCCCAAAATGACTTTAGTGGAATACTTAAAACCGCGCTGCGTGGCGATACTGAGCGATAAAATATTATTTGGGCCCGGTGTAAATGAAGTAATAATGACATAAGTAAAAAAGGCGGTAAAAATCGCACTCATCGCTGTCTCTCCTGTTTTTTGTGCACTATACTCACCTTCAATAAATTTAAAAATCAAATATATTAAAACTAATAATTTGAATTTCTCGAACTATTTGTTAGGAGTTGGAGGATGAACTTAAAGCGCTTTGTCACCTTTAAGACCATTGTTGAAGAAGGCTCATTTTTAAAAGCAGCGCAAAAGCTCTACTGCACGCAATCAACAGTAACATTTCAAATCAAACAGTTAGAACAAGATCTCTCATTACAATTGTTTGAAAAAATTGGTCGCAAAATGGTTCTAACCCAAGCGGGTAAAAAGATCCTACCTCATGTCTATGAGCTGACGCGGGTCATGGACAATATTGAAGGCACTGCGCAACAAGAAAATTCGGAGCCAAGCGGTGAATTAACCGTTTTGATCGCAGAAACACAACTGGCTTATAAAATGGCCAACGTGCTAAAAGCATTTCGTCAAAAAGCGCCTAAAGTCAAACTTTCCTTACAATCACAAAATTGCTATAAAATTCGCGATGAGTTAATTGCAGATAAAGCCGACTTAGGCGTGTTTTATCACGTTGGTAACGAAGAAGCCCTCAAAGTACATGAGTTTCGACCCGAGCCGATGGTATTGGTGACGTCGCCCCTGTTAAGTGACTTCAATGTCCAACAACCAGATCAGCATATCGAGGTCAGTTTTATCAGTAATGGGCCGCAATGCCTATTTCGTCAGAGCTTTGAGCGCATTATGCAAGAGCGCAATATTCACATCGATAACATGATTGAGCTCAGTAGTATCAATACCATCAAGCACTGTGTAGAAAGCGATATTGGTATTACTTACCTGCCTCGTTTTACGGTGGAAACCGAACTGCAAGCAGGATCGCTACAAGCGATAGAATTGACAGAAGCACCGCAAATGATTTATCCGCGTTGTGGCTACCATGCCGGCAAGTGTATGACGCCCGCCATGCAAGTGTTTATCGATTGCATGTACAGTGAGTACCAACATATTGACTCAACTCAGGGGTAAATCAAATTCATTGAGATGACCGAATTGAAATGCCCTATTGGTTGCTTTAAAAAAAGCGAGCTTAGCGCCCGCTTTTTAAAAGCCTAAAGTAATCGCTAGCGTCTATTACATCGCAGCAAACTGGTTCATGGTATTGTCCTTGCCTGACGCTTTTAAAGCATGAGTACCGGAGAAGTACTCTTTGTGATCATCACCAATATTCGAGCCCGACATATCTTGGTGTTTAACACAGGCAAGTCCCTGACGGATCTCTTGTCTTTGTACTTCCTCAACATAAGCCAGCATGCCCTTATCACCAAAGTACGCTTTGGCTAAATTATCTGTCGACAACGCCGCCGTGTGATAGGTCGGTAAGGTGATCAGGTGATGGAAAATACCCGCTTGCTGAGCTGCCTCTCGCTGGAAAGCACAAATGCGTTGATCCGCCTCCTGCGCCAATTCACTGTCATCGTACTGTGCCGACATCAATTGGTCTCTTTGATAATCCCCCATGTCACGCCCTTGTTCACTCCAAGCGTCAAACACTTGTTGTCTAAAGTTGAGTGTCCAGTTGAAAGACGGACTGTTGTTGTAGACCAATTTTGCATTCGGGATCACCTCGCGGATCCGATTGACCAAACTGGCAATTTGACCAATATGCGGCTTCTCGGTTTCAATCCACAGTAAATCTGCGCCATGTTGCAGTGAAGTGATACAATCGAGCACGACCCGATCGCCGCCCGTATTCGGCTTAAAACGCACTAACCCATTGGCAAGACGGGTTGGCTTAATCAAACGATCGCCTTGTTTCAGTAACATATCCCCAGACTGGATCTGGGTCAGGTCGGTCACTTCTTCGCCATCAATGAAGGCGTTGTATTGCTCAGCAAGATCGCCAGGTGCCTTTGATACTGGGATTTTCTGGGTTAAGCCCGCCCCCAAAGAATCGGTACGAGCAACAATGATCCCTTCTTCAACACCGAGCTCCATAAAGGCATAACGCACCGCATTGATTTTTGCCAAAAAGTCTTCATGAGGGACCGTCACCTTGCCATCTTGGTGGCCACACTGCTTGGCATCGGACACCTGATTCTCAATTTGAATACAACAAGCGCCGGCTTCGATCATCTTTTTGGCGAGTAAATAGGTGGCTTCTTCATTGCCAAAGCCCGCATCAATATCAGCGATAATGGGCACAACGTGACTCTCGAATTGATCAATTTTTTCACGCGCCGCCTGCGCTTTCAGTTCATCGCCTGCGGATTTCGCCTCATCTAAATCCTTAAACAAATGTTGCAATTCGCGAGCGTCGGCTTGCTTTAAGAAAGTGTAAAGCTCTTCGATAAGTTCGGGGACCGAGGTTTTCTCGTGCATGGATTGGTCGGGCAAGGGGCCAAACTCAGAGCGCATCGCCGCCACCATCCAACCCGAGAGATACAGGTACCGGCTGCGGGTACTGCCAAAGTGCTTCTTAATTGAAATCATTTTTTGCTGACCAATAAATCCGTGCCAACAGCCAAGCGATTGGGTGTAATGGGTTGGATCCTTATCGTAATTTGCCATATCTTCACGCATGATTTTCGCGGTGAACTTAGCAATATCTAACCCGGTTTTGAAGCGATTTTGCAACTGAACACGCGCAATGTATTCTGGGTTAATCGCAGTCCAGTTTTGGCCTTGGCGGCGAATGATCTCAGCGGCGTTTTGAATCGTTTGATTGTAGGTTGTCATAGTGGTTATCCTTTTTATATAAGTGGCCTAGGCCTTGTAGGTACAGAGAATAAATTTTGGTTTATCTCGCTTGTTTCGCCAGTCTTCTGTGCGCGTGTAGCAGGGGTTCTGTGTAACCATTTTCTTGCTCTACCCCCTTAAAAATCAGGTCGTGTGCGGCTCGAAACGCACGGTTTTCATCGATGTTATTGGACATCGTCAAATAACCTTCGGTGTCTGTGTTTTGCTCGTCAACCACTTTGGCCATGCGTACCATCGCCCTTTCAACTTGCTGCTGAGTGCACACGCCATGCAACAACCAATTCGCCAAGTGCTGGCTTGAAATACGCAAGGTCGCACGGTCTTCCATCAGGGCAACATGGTTGATATCCGGTACTTTCGAGCAACCGATCCCGGCATCAATCCAGCGCACGACATAGCCTAAAATCCCTTGCACGTTATTGTCGATTTCGCGGTCTATTTGTTCTTGTGAGAGGCTATCGCGCTCTGACATCACGGCAATCTTAAGTAAATCTTGTAAGAGGGTCGGCGGCCGCTGTTTGATTCTTTGCTGCTCGGCAAAGACATCGATACTGTGATAATGCAGCGCGTGCAGCGTTGCGGCGGTGGGGGATGGGACCCAAGCGGTATTGGCTCCAGATAGAGGATGAGCCTGCTTTTGTGCCATCATCGCAGCCATCTCATCTGGCATGGCCCACATTCCTTTGCCGATTTGGGCTTTACCGGATAACCCGCATTGCAAGCCAATGTCCACATTGCGATTTTCATAGGCGGCAATCCACGCTTGCTTCTTGAGGGCTTCTTTCGGTAAAAAAGCACCGCAATGCATACTGGTGTGGATCTCATCGCCGGTGCGGTCGAGAAACCCAGTGTTGATAAAGACCACTCGGTGTTTGGCCGCTCGGATACACGCTTTTAAGTTCAAACTGGTGCGCCGCTCTTCATCCATAATGCCGATTTTGATGGTATTTTCAGCCAGGCCGAGCATGTGCTCAACGCGTGAGAACAATTGACAACTAAATGCCACCTCGTCGGGCCCGTGCATTTTGGGCTTTACAATATAGATACTGCCAGTTCGGCTGTTGGTCAGTGCGGTTTGGTTTTGCAAATCTAACATCGCGATCAAACTGGTGACCACCGCATCGACGATACCCTCTGGCACACAATCTCCTTGCGTGTCGTGGATCAAATCCGTTTCCATCAGGTGGCCAACATTGCGAATTAACATTAAAGATCGCCCTGGCAAAACATAAGGCTGACCGTCTAAATCGGTATACTCACGGTCCTTTTGCAATCGACGCGTCATCGCTTTGCCTTGCTTGTCGAACTGAGCGGTTAGCGTCCCCTGCATCAAGCCGAGCCAGTTGCGATAGATCTCTAATTTGTCTTGGGCATCCACTGCCGCGACCGAATCTTCACAATCCATAATGGTGCTGAGCGCCGACTCAATCACGATGTCGTTTATGCCAGCACGATCCCTCGAACCATTAACGCCACTGGCATCGAATTGTATCTCAACATGTAAACCATGGTTTTTCAGAACCAAGGACTCGGGCTGACAATGACGGCCGTTAAACGCCACCAGTTGCTTGGGTGATTTAAGGCCTGATTTTGAGCCATCGCTGAAAAAAGCCAACAAGTGATGGTAGTAAAGCACATAACTTGTCACGTCTTGATGAGATCCATTATGTAAAGGAAACACTTGATCTAAAAACGCCTTGCTTTGCTCAACCACGCGATCTTTGCGATGATTGATATCGTGTTTGTCCGCTTCTTGGTGGCTGAGCGCGTCGGTTCCATATAAGGCATCGTAAAGGCTGCCCCAACGCGCGTTCGCCGCATTTAACGCAAAGCGCGCGTTTTTCAGCGGCACCACCAGTTGGGGGCCAGCGAGGGTGGCAATTTCAGCATCCACATGCTGGGTTTCAATCTCAAAATCGTCACCTTCATCGACCAAATAACCAATATCCTGTAAAAATGCTTGGTAAGCTTGTGGGTCGGTGGGTTGCCCTGAGTGGGTTTGATGCCAGTCATCAATCTGCTGCTGCAGGCGAGTACGCGTTGCCAGCAGTTGACGGTTGACCGGTGAAAGGTCCGCCAATAAACATTCAAAATCACGCCAAAAGGTGTCTGAGTTAAGTTCTAGTAAGGGCAAGACTTCGTCATTGATAAAGTGAAAGAACCCTTGATTGATTTTGATATTTTTAAGTAGGGGCATGTTCATTTCAGATATCCTTTTGCGTATTTTTATTGTTGAGGTCAAAAAGCAATCACTTGTCGCTTGATTTTTAGTCTATTTGAAAATAGTTTGAAATTTCACAATAAAAATTACACAGTGTGAATTTTACAAAAATGAAGAATAAAAATACCCTATCGCGCAAAACCCACTTTTTGGGCACCAAAATTCGCAACCTCAGAAAACGCAATCGCCTCACCATGGAAGACTTGTCGGCGCGTTGCATTAAGCTCGACCCAGACTGCGCGCCGTCTGTGTCGTATTTGTCGATGATTGAAAGGGGGAAACGCGTTCCCAGTGAAGAGGTGTTGGAAGTCATCGCTGAGGTCTTTCAAAAAGACATTGCATGGTTTCTCGATGACCTTCCAGAGCAGCAAGCCATTACCCCAAACAAGGGCTCAAGCGGCGGTATTAGTGGCATGGCATTAGAGCCCAACTTTCTATTTTCAAAAGAAATTTTACAGATCGCCATCCCGGAAATTTTGTCACAGACCGGGACCAGTGGTCGGCAATTTGCCCACCTGCTGATCCGGGCGCACCAAGAACACCATCAAAATCATTTCCCAGATTTAGAGCGGGCAGCTGAAGAGATCGGTCAAAAACGACTGCCATTGAGTTTGGAAGACATGTTGATCATCACCAAACAACACGGGATTGAAATAAAGTGGTTTAGCCGCACGCCAAAATCGGTGCGCGACACGATGCACCTCGAGCGCCAGCATATCGTTACCTCCTTCTTCGAGCCGCCAAAAACCATCTACATCAACAAAATCATGGAGCGCTATCCGATCCGATTAAAGTACAATCTGGCGGTGCATATTGGCCACAGTGTGCTGCACGATAATGATGGCATGCGCAATGTGTTAGTGACCGGCAAAGACGAGATCACCCCACTGCAAGAGCGAAGTCATCCCGCGCCCAACTCTGGGATGGATGCGCAAGATATCTTGAAAGCGTGGCGAGATTTTGAGTGCAGTTTTTTCGCCGGCGCTTTGCTATGTCCGAAAGTCCCTTTTCGGCAAATGCTGGATAGAAACGGCTATGAGATTGAGACCTGTCAGATGGCTGGCGTCTCCCCTTCGGTTGCGATGCGTCGAATGACGGCGGTTTCTCCTTACCCACATTGGCATTATTTCGATGCCTATCCTCCGGGTAAACTCAAAGCCGTGTATCGCGGTAATGGCATTCCTCTGCCGTGGGGCAACATGCGGCTGGTCGAAGACCCTTGCCAACATTGGGCGGTATTTCGCATGATCAATGCGCCTTTGACCGGCACGTCGTCGCAAATTTCGATTCTCAATGTCGGCGAGCAGCCTAGGATCTATGCGTGTGAATCGATTAAGGTATCGGATCTGGCCAACACACAACACGTACTGTGTTCCGGGATTGATTTAAACCCCGCTATTGAAGCGCAAGGGTTTGATGCCATCAGTATTGCCGAGGAGTTAAAACGCACGTGTGTGAGCAATGGCGGCTCTGCGCCGATTCCAAGTACACTCAAAAAAGAACTGCTGACGGTAGCCAAAATTCTCAATATTAATTGGGTTGAAAGAGGGATCGAAAACGAGGCGCGAACCATTTGTTCTCGAGGTGCGGTGTGCCCGCGAACCCCGAGTTGTTATCGCAATGGCGAAGAGCCGTAAATTAAGCGTATGGGTCAATCGCTGTGGCAACCAAATACCTGCCAGTCTCACTGATAGCGGGTTAAAAAACTCGATAAGGTCGCCAAGAAAATCACGGGGAGAATAACCAGCTAGATTATTGGCTTTATTAGAAAAAATCTTGCCTTGTTGTGGAGATTTTTCCTGCGTTATCCTTGACCACACGCAGTCAGATTGACAGTAAACTATGGAGAATTTTCTCTTTGAGGGTGTGAACATCCGTCGGCCCATTGCCAATCAACCGGTTGTACCAAACCCCATCTGCGGTATACCTGGCCAACTGGCATTGCAGGCTCTGGTCGGTCACTTGATATTGATTGAGCATTCCCTCTAGCCAAGTTTTCCATTGTTGGCGGCAGTCCTCATCGCCAATCAGCAAGGTAGAGAGCGCCGCAATAGGACGATAATGTTCATCTTCGAGCGTTTTAAAACACGTCTCAACATACGCTTTTGTGAACGCAACGTCCGTGACGTCATCATCACTTAATACCTTGAACAACTCGGTTTCAAATAAGGCAATCAAAGAATCAAACACCGAGGATAATAACGCTTGCTTGTTTAAGTAATGATGCGTTAACGCACCCTTTGAAACCCCAGCCCTTTTACAAACCGCTTGGGTCGTGATTGCCAAAATCCCACCTTCGAGCGCTAAATGAACCGCGGCATTAATCAATGCCTTTTTCACCGCGATTGGGTCTTTGTTACGTCGATGTGATTCACTCATGGTGTTTAATGCCCTGTGGATTGAGAAAACACGTTAATCACCACAACCCCACTGACAATCAGGGCGATACCTAGCATGGCTGGCATATCTAAGGCTTGATTGAACACGACCCTGCCGATGACCGCAGTCAGTACGATACCTAAACCAGCCCAAATCGCATAAGCAATACCCAGTGATACCCCTTTTAACGCAATGGACAGTAGATAAAATGAGGCGCAATAAAACAAGACCGCCAGTACACTCGGCGTCAGTTTAGTAAACTGCTCAGATTTGGCTAAAAATGTGGTTCCGAGTACTTCATTGACAATGGCGAACCCAAGGGCGACATAGGCCAAAACGATTGAATTCATGGTGACTCCTCCTAGTTTCGCCAAAACATACCAAACGGTCTGTTTGTTATCAAGGTATTTGATGATTACACAGCCCATTCGTTGTTCGTTGATAACCAGTGAGTCATGTGGGCTCAGTTCGTAATCACCGTATCTTTGGATACTCAATAACGCGGAGCCTAATCGCTTTGCAAGAATATCATTAACTTATAATAATCAAGCGTCATATCACCATCCACGAATGAAAAAAGCCGAGTGTTGGCAAACCGTGCGGTGACGTTTAATGGAATTCTGCCGTTCGAGTGGTTTAATCAAAAATCTCGTAATGGCGCTCAACATTGGCGGTAACTTGCCCCCAATAGGAATGCTTTACCCTAATCTGATGTTGGTCAAAGGCCTGCCTATCGGTGAACACTTCATAAACATCAAATCGGTTTGGGTTCGCCTTGTTTTTCGTTACTGAAAATGCCAAGCAGCCATCTTCTTCCAGTGTCAGTTTGGTGTGTGTGGGGAGTTCTTGCTCAACAATTTGTAGATCTTCACACGGTACTAATATAAAGCCCTTGAGTATGATTTTAGTCATGTGCGCGCCTTGTCATTGACATTCTATTCGCGAGCATAAATAAAAAGGCAGCGCTTTGCCATCCCCCATCAATGGGTAAATCTAAGACAACACACCTGACGATTGTAGAATAATTAACCACTTTTACGTATCGCAACTGCCCGCAGAGATTGGACGCCGGTGAGTGAGTAAGTTGACTAACAAGTATTTAATCAATGAGTTCAAAGATGAACAGGCAGCCTTTATCTAAGCGACCAAATTTTCTTACCCACTATCGCTAGGCAAGTTGAGGCTCATTCGTTCAGTTGGCAATGATAATCAGACAAAAAATGATGATAAGTATTTTTAGGATACCCTTTGATTACCCTATTCTCTCCCTAATTCACCCATCTCAACAGAAAAAATAAAATTATTTTTAAACAATAAGTTAATGAAAATTCGGTGAGTATTTATGGTGGTTACTAAAAGTTAACTAATTGAACTAGACATGTAGGTAACCATAATAAACCGCAAGAGAGGCGTCATGGGTCGCTCGATAAAAACAGTCAAATTATCGAAGGGTTAATTATCATGAATAACGTTCTAATCATAAACGCACACCAACCATCTCCATTTTCTGAAGGCAAGCTCAATGCGACCTTGGTCGAGAAAGCGCGCGAACAGTTAGAGTCAAAGGGCCACCAAGTTCGCGTAGTAACGATGCAAGATGACATCGTGGTTGATGAACAACTGGCACATTTTGAGTGGGCAGACCGAGTCATTCTTCAGTCACCAGTCAACTGGATGACAATCCCGTGGTCTTTCAAGAAATACATGGATGATGTATTTACCGCTGGTATGGGAGGCGCGTTATGTGCATTTGATGGTCGGACTCCAGAGGAGCCAAAGAAAAATTACGGCACTGGTGGCACGCGTACTCAGACGAAATACATGCTGTCTTTAACACTCAACGCACCTGAAGAGTCATTTAACGACGATAGTGAGTACCTATTCCAAGGTCGTAGTGTGGATGATTTGATGTTCCACATGCACGCCAACTTCCGCTTCTTTGGCATGTCTGCATTGCCCACATTTGCTTGTTATGACGTCATGAAAAACGCCGACATTGAAAACGACTTCGCTCGATTTGAAGCTCACCTAGACGCCAACTTTTAAGGAGATTGTCATGAATACCGAATTTACTTACTACAATGCACAAACTGCCCCTGAAGAGTCTAAGGCACTGGTAAAACAGTCACAAAAAGGCTTTGGTATGTTACCTAATTTGCACGCCGTTCTCGCTGAAGCACCAGCAACCTACGAAGCGTACAATACCACTTTTGATCTTTTTATGAAGAACACGACATTTAGCCCTTTAGAGCAACAAGTGGTCTTTATGACCGCAAACTTTGAAAATAACTGTCATTATTGTGTTCCTGGTCACACTTGGATGATGAAAGCAGGCAAAATGCCAGATGAAGTGATTGACGCATTACGTGAAGGCACAACGATTCCAGATCCGAAACTTCAAGCTCTGCATGACTTTACCAAAGCATTGCTTGATAACCGTGGTCATATTGGCAATCAGAGGCTACAAGCATTCCTAGACGCAGGCTTTACCAAACGCCAAGCGCTTGAAGTTCTGACGGGACTGTCTGCAAAGCTTATCTCAAACTTCACCAACGCACTGGCACACACTGAACCCGATGCCCCATTCCAGAAGTTCGCTTGGACACACCCTAGCGAGCGTTGATCTCAATAAGCCGTTACCAAAAGCCCGTCAAAGCACTGTCTGACCTCATGGCTACAGTGCTTTGCGCAAGGAGACATGATGAACAGTACCATTGACATCGACATCATTCATGGTGTCATTTTCCCTTGGTTAACCACTGGTTACGACCATTCAACAGTGGCAGCCAACAAGCTTGGCATTGAGTGACTCTATGTTTAGCGTTTCAAGCCAGTGACTCAAAGCATACTCATTGCCACAGACTTCATCTTGTCATATTTTTAAAAACCTTAGCCAAGCGATCAACCCAAGGAGCTAACATGGCATACTCACAGAAACTCAAAGCGGGTGACACTTTCCCTACCTTAAAGGCAACAACACTGGATGGAAACGAAGTCACGCTGGGCCAGCCTCAAGGCGATGCCACCTGGCAAGCGGTGTTTGTCTATCGTGGTAAGCATTGCCCACTCTGCACCAAATATCTCAATGAAATAGAGAGTTATAAACAAGCCTTTAGTGATGCAGGTGTGGATATTCTGGCGGTTTCTGGTGATTCGAAACAACAGTTGGAGGAGCACCAGGAAAAACTCAATATCAGTTTTCCAATGGCTTATGGCCTAAGTGAGCAACAAATGAAGACGCTGGGGCTGTATATTTCTCTACCGCGTTCTGCCGCCGAAACCGACCATAACTTTGCAGAGCCAGGGCTCTTTATCGTCAATGAGCAGGGGAAGTTGCATGTGGCTGACCTATCAAACAACCCATTTATAAGACCTGAGTTAGGGGCGCTGACACGTGGTTTAGCCTGGATTCGCGATCCAGTAAATCACTACCCTATCCGTGGGACACTAGACTACTGAGTATTATCAACAAATTTTGGCCAAGGCAACCAGGATAGGTTGTCTTGTCACACAGCTTTAGTGGTGAATGTGACTCAAACTATTTCAGTTGTACATTGTTGCTTTCAGACCATTTTCTCAACTCTTCCAGAATCGTTAGCGCACTTTTACCAAACTCAGTCAGTTCGTAACTTACTGCTAGTGGCTTATCATTGAGCACGCGGCGTACCACCATATTTTCACTTTCGAGTTCTTTTAAGCGCTGGTCCACCATCTTCTTACTTGCCCCGCCTAGCATTCTTGAAAGATCATTAAACCTCACCGGGCCATCTTTCAAATGGTAGATGATAGAACCTTTCCATTTTGACCCCAAGATCCGCATCCCTTTTTCTATCGCACAAGGCTCCGTACAGGCATCAACAACACTTTTACGCCCTTTTAAGTCAACTTCAACTTTTGCTTTCATACTGCCTCGAAAATCCAGAAACTAGATAACTGCGGTTTCACTTAATCCTATAAAACCACGGTGCTTTGCTCTATTTACCACATCAGAGTCACACTGCCGAACCATTGAATTCGCCTTCGTCATCCATCATGCCTCTTGCGTGGACACGTAGAGAGCGAAGAAGTCACCTTAGGGATGATAAGTATCGACCGAAGACACACTTAAGCTTCCATGTTGAGCATCACAATAACGCATACACTTTGATGATAAGAGCCCGACTCATGATAAGTGACCCCACAAAGAGAGTGGATAGATAAGTCAACGCCACTGATGCTTTGCGGTATATATTAGTGACCTGAACGTTGAATGCAACTAGTAGACTTTTAGTAACCTGGTTCTGTGCTAGACGATCATCACGAAAAACACTCCCCCAATATAATACAGTACAGGGCCGATGTTTTTTTGAAACCACTTATGGGGCGATAAATATCACTGGCAAAAGCAAATAGCGCTATGGATGTACTGCCATACGCTGCTTAGCCTTTCCAGCATAAAAACAAAAAAGCGAGCATCAAGCTCGCTTTCAACTCTCAGTTAATAAAAAGAAATTTACAGTAAGGCTACCGACTGCTGGGCGATCACCAACTCTTCATTGGTTGGGTTTCTATAGTATCGCATCTACTAACAGGGATTTGGACAGAAACGTTTTAGATCTAATGCTCTATAGCGTATAGGAGAATTAGAAAAGTATGTTGATTACTTGAACGTTTGTTAGCCTTTGTGGTGCATCTTGATTAAATGTTTCATGAAGGAGGATGTCATCTCAAAGATAAACTCAACCTCTTCCTCTACTACAGCATCATTGTGCTTAACAAATGCATTCTGATACTTCGTATAGTAATCGACCAAAGTTCTAAACATATTAGAAAAGTGCTTTGATCCACCTTTAGAGCTAATAAACTGTCCGATTGAAGGGACTTGGTTTTCTAGTGACTTTTCATTGCCAAATACCTCTTTTAGGAGTAGCTCCAAAGACAAACGTAAATCATCAAGTAAGTTACGTTCAAAAACGTTGTTGTTGAACTTTGTTAGAGCAGTTAGATAAACAGCCTCACTAGTTGGGAAGTCAGACAGAAACGACTTAACTTCTTCGACTAATGGCTGATTCAGAGTCGTATCGACTACATTGCCGAAAACACTACTGTAGCGTGCGATAAGTTGTATTTTTAGGTTATTAATATCTTCCGCTACAGGCTGAGGTAACTTAGGGTGCTTACAAAGCTCTCTTATAATTTTGTATTGCAACTCTGGTTCAAAAACCTTTAAGTTATCTAACAATGCGCTTCTCTTATTTGGCGCATCAAATGGATAGATACTATGGGGAATTTCAACATCAAAATCATACGCATAATCGTTAAATACTTTGACGATGTTTGAACCAGACAAACCCCATGTAGTATCACCAAGAATATCCGATGCTCTTGTTAAAAAAGTATTTGGAATATTATCCACGAAATTTCTCCTACGAAGGCTAACGCTTAGCTCAATAGCCGAGTGATGGCGCGTCATTTTTCTCTGCAAAATGCATGAAATTACGAGGCCTATTGCAGCGCCTTGTTATAAATTTATTCGGTGACCCCTATGTGCCGTCTAAACTCAATTGTTAGCAGATTTAGTATTTGAGGGATTGATTTTGTTAGTTCCAGAGCTTCATTTTTTTGACTTGTACCACCGTCAAAATCCCCCGATATAAATCGGCGTTCTCCCGAATTATACTTTTCAACCCCCCAAAAAGCGTCATTAACTAAAGCGCTTATCAGCGTATCAATATCTTCAGGGATCAATAGCCTATTCCTACGCCAAAAAGTTCGTAGTTCAAAATATACACTTTTAAATTTTTTCTCATTTTCATCACCTAGAGCGCCCTGATTCATAACTACATTCATGTAAAAATCAAGATCAGAAACGTAGGAATATAGCTCGGTAAACGCTAGTGCTTGCCGTTCATAAACACCCGAAGTTTTAACATTGAATTTTTGAGTTGCTCTTCCAAGCTCAGTTTTAAATAAAGATAACTCTTTTTCAGAAACCGCTTTGGCTGAAGTCTCATAATTTTTCTCAGTTACTTTAAATAGATGCTCAATTGTCTTCTTTGCTAGATATGTCAATGCACCGACTAATATCGTTGGCTGCCAAAATAGATTAATAAACTCGTTCATATCCATTAAACTCTAGAAATTTATAACTCCGCAAACAGTGGCGCTTACACCAATGTTGCAGCAACAAAAAACTTTAAAACCACAAGTACCCAAGCGTTAAGCGCCCATTGATTTGCTTTGTTATGTTTGTACTTGAAGAATGTTCAGTTCAGAGAAGAGAGGCGGCACGGCAGCCGGACTGTTACGTGCCTAAGCAATTACACTTTTGACAAGAAGATAGTAGTAAGCACTGTAAGACAGAACGCAACAGGCGGCGTAAAAAACACCACTAAGGTGCCAAACAGCACACCAAAAGCTCCGAGCCTCAGGTGTAAGCTTGCTGAACTCGCCAACGACTGATTTACCATAGGCAAACCCTCCATCAACTGTCCCCAGTCTTTCAAAATACTAGGCATAGGGACGTCCAGACTTTTGCTACTTTTTTTAAACCCGCTTATTTAAGGAGTAGCAAACGTAGCGGGACAGTTGACAACATTGAGATAAACTCAACGCCGTACGTTCGTAAACTGTTGCATACTCTATCTGTATCACTATGAATTACAACAGGAATTGATAAAACATAACAGTTCTTAGGTGAAAAGTGTCAATGTGACATTGTCCGCCTAATCACAGTTTTAGTTTTTCAGCTACTTTCAACTTCATGATTTTTTTGTATGAAAAAAATTTTTTTGAAAGTTCGTCGTAACAAAATTCCGACAATGCCTTGGTTAACAGCTAAAAAGACGACATAGATGATTATTATACAACTATACGAGAGCATAATCATTGCTAAGTTTGGATATTGAAAAAAATTGTGTGAATGTGGTATTTCGTAAACAAAAAAAATGGGGCAGAACCGAGTAAGATTTAGCCCCAAAAGTCGTGTTAGCTCGAAACTGGACAATAATGAGTCATCCACTTTGCTAATTTAGCAAGTAATTAATTACTTTTTTTAGGGTAAATGTATTCAGTTGATGTATCTATTTACAGTGCGCACTCTGCCTAATGCGTCTAGACAGTGTTCATAACAAGGCGAAAAGTCTAGGATCATTGAGTATCGCTTTCTTAGAAATGACGTATCATTAGCAAATGTTCAATTTTTAGCACTCAAAAACAATAAACTACGTAACAAATGATTACACGTAGTGGTAGCATGTTATATCAACCAGTTGCACAGGCTAGTTAATATGAGCTATCACTTAAATAACTTCCTACGAAGCCAAATTTCAAACAATGACCCTTCATATCTTTATCTATTGCACTTAATTAAGAGTAAGAAAGGCAAGAAACTCACAAAAAGTGTATTCACAGAACTAGGTGATATAGAAAAACTAAAACGAAGAGCTATCAAATATGTGAATCGATACAGAAAGTATGTTGACCCTGAAACGGAGATTGTACGTGATGGGACTTCAGCGGTGCTCACTGAGTTAAAATCAATCCAAGTGAAAAACTTTAGAGGCTTTTCTTCGCTAAACGAAAATGACGAGGGCACATTGATACCTTTTACTAAAGGGGTCAACGTATTTTTTGCACCGAATGGTGGAGGAAAAACATCGTTGTGTGAAGTCATAGAGTATAGTCTTACGCGTGATGTTAAAGAGGCGAGCAGAAGAAATACTTCACTTAAGAATTATATCAAGAATGGCGGCCCTCATAAAATCCAGTGCAAATTAGCCAGTGATGGAGATGTTCCTGTATCGTCATATTGGAATAGTTGCTTTATTGATAGAAATAGACTTCAAGAGTTCTCTTTGCTCGGCTCAAAAGATACCAACGTTAAGCAATCAGATGTACTAGCTATTTTATTTGAACTAGAGGAAATAGACGAAATAATAAATGGAATGGTTAAGCCTACATCGTTTAAAGCTAGTGAGTTTATTCGCACATTAGGTGAAAGCAATCAGATAACGGCTGTAGATAATCTAATCAGAAAAAAGGAATTGCGAAGGAACGAAATTCTACACATTAGAAATACCGAGTTGAAGATCGCTGAGGTTTTGGGCCTTACACAATTTGACTCAGTAAATGTTGAATCAAGAAAATCCTATTATACAAAGTTAAAAGCTCACTTAGTGACATCAACTCAACAATTTGAATCATCCAGTGAAGAATTACAGTTCCACAAACTGAAAAATTACATAGATTCAATCTATCGACTAAATAACACGCTCGAAGAGAAGAGAAATAAACTGAGCGTCGATGCAAGCAAGGTGAATTATCAAAAGCTTTATAATGCCATTAAAAACTTGGATGACATTTCAGCGCTTGAAATTTGCCCCGCATGTGAAACACCTATTGATAACGTTCATAAGCATCCCCGTGATGTTGTAAGAGATGAATTGCCAAAACTTGATCACCTTCACCGATTAACTAGTGCCTGTAATACAATCCAAGAACAAATTCAGTTGCGAGTCGATACATCCGCTAGTTATGTTCAAACATGTCTGAATGAACACAAAGACTCGCTTAGCGTACAACTTAAAACGATACTAGAGGAGATTTCTGATTGTGATAAAAGATCGGTATCAGAGTATGTTGTCAGTTTAAGCAAAATAGTCCCATATCTCAAAGAAGTAGAAATCCTAAATAATTCTCTAAAAGAAAAGAACAATAGGGTAAGTTCTCAGGCTTCACGATTGATATCCTTAAATTCAAAAATTGAACTAATCGAAGAGAAATTACGTTTATGTACGGTACACGAAACTGAAATTACTGCAAGTAAGAGAGTATTAACAGGCCTTAACAGTGAAATCGTTAACATTCTAAGTGATATTCACGCATACAAAGCGCAAATTTCGAAAGACTACATTTTCAATGAATTCGCTAACAACCTCGAGGCAAGTTACAAAAAGATCTATAACGAACTAAACTCGTACAAACAGGAAGTAGAGGCGGAAAACATTAGCGGAATTGAACTATCTACATTAAGTTACTATAACCAAATAAATAAGCATGATGCGCCAAGTGATCTAGTTTCTGAAATTAAATTCAAGCAAGCTAACGGGACATATCGAATTATACTAAAAATGCAAGATGACAAAGAAGATGATGCGTTTTGTGTACTCAGTGAAGGGCACCTTAGGGCACTGGGCTTAGCCTTGCTTTTATCCGTAGCTAAGAAAAATTGTCATCCGATCATAATTTTTGACGACGTAGTTAACGCTATTGATACTGAACATAGGTCAAACATTATCGATATGTTCAGTGAAGATAGTTACTTGAAGGATACGCAAAGAATAATTACGACACATGATAGGATGTTTTGGGAAAAAATATCTAACAAGAACAAAAAAGCCACCGATGCAGATACTTTCTCAAGTCACGTATTGAAATCGACTAACAGAGGTATAGTAATACAGAACTTTGGTGTTAGCTATTCACAAAAAATAAAAGACGCCTTCGAGGTATACGATATACGGCAAGCTTTGGTTTATTCAAGAATTTGGTTTGAAACGATGGTCAATGAGTACTGCGTAAACAACGAAATTCAAGTAACAACTCGGTTTACAAGTAGACAGTTAAAGAAAGACAATTGGTTGGAAATTAGCTTAGAAGCTACTTATGCTAAAGTAGCTGAATCTCTAGGTGAAAACGTTACGACTTTTAACTTTTTGAAAAACGATTTAATTAACTGGGGAGCGCAAAATCAGGAGCATCATGCTTTCGATGAATACAACTACAATTTTTCGCACTCTACAACTAGTGTAGAAGTCCAAAGTATCTATGAAAAATTATGGGTCTTGGAAGCGCAGTTTAAGCCAACTGAAACAGTCGAAAAGCTGAATAGAGAAAAGAGCGAATTGGAAAAGACTAAACGACGTTTGGTTCAAATCTTGAGTAATGAAAACTTTGTCGAAAAAGCTCGACATGAAGTCGTACAAGCTCGTCGTGACAACCTTAGTAAAGTTGATAGCGGTTTGGACTTACTAAATAAAATTTTAGAACAAGTTTAGTCGTGGGCTTTTAGTAACTTTGAATCCCCCATGATACATCACGTGGATTCACAACGAGCAACATTATATGAATAGATAACTTTTTGTAGGGAAAATGTAGATTAACAAAATGTGAATGATCAAAGGCTCTAACTGGTAAAGGGGCAAAAACAAGTCAACACGAACCTTGCAGACTTAAGGGCACAAAATGAACTACAGAAGTTAATAGAGCGAGTAATGGAGGTGCCTTCATGCGCTGCTTTGCGATGGTCTATCCAACATATGAGCACAAAAAAAGCGAGCATCAAGCTCGCTTTCAACTCTCAGTTAATAAAAAGAAATTTACAGTAAGGCTACCGACTGCTGGGCGATCACCAACTCTTCATTGGTTGGGATGACAAACACCGGCGCATCAAAAATAGTTGAATAACCGATTTGCCCCGCTTGACCAAAACGAGCCGCTTCATTGCCTTGCGCATCCTCAACAAAACCCAAAATTTTAAGGTTGTTTAAGATCTCACGGCGGATCGGCAACGAGTTCTCCCCTATCCCACCGGTAAAGATCACCGCGTCTAAACGATCTAATGGCACGAGATAAGAAGCAATGTATTTCGCCACGCGATAAGTAAACACCTCAAACGCCAGCTTTGCCCCCGCATGGCCTTGCTCGACGGCCTCCATAATTTCTCGCGCATCAGACGACACGCCAGACACGCCTAAAAAGCCCGACTTTTTATTCAGCGTTTCAAACAGCGCCTCTTTCGACCACCCTTTGGTCAATAAAAACTCAATCACACTCGGATCAATATCACCGCAACGCGTCCCCATCATCAAACCGGCCAACGGCGTTAACCCCATGCTGGTATCGACGCTTTGCCCGTGTTTAATCGCACTGATTGACGCGCCATTACCAAGGTGAACCGTAATGGCATTGAGATCGCTAAGGGGTTTGCCCAATTGCTGTGCCGCTTGTTGCGCGACATAGAAATGACTGGTGCCGTGTGCGCCGTAACGGCGAACCTTGTCTTTTTTATACAACTCATATGGCAGCGCATAAATAAACGCTTTTTCCGGCATGGTTTGATGATAGGCCGTATCAAAGACCGCAAACTGAGGCAACATGGGGTAGGCTTTCACGGCGGCGCGAATGGCAAGCGCGTTGGCTTTATTGTGTAAAGGCGCCAACTCAGCAAGCGCTTCAATCTCTTCAATCACAGCCTCATCGACAGCGACGGTTTGCTTAAAACTTTCCCCGCCAGCCACAACGCGATGCCCTATGGCGACAAAATCGTCATTGAGCTGCAAGTCTTGCAATAACGCGACGATTCTTTGCATCGCAATGTCGTGAGGATTGCCGTCGGCGCTTAGGCTCTCTGAATGCTTTTCAGATTGATATTTCCAACTGATTTCAGCGTTGGCTAACCCAAGCTTTTCCGCGATTCCGCTCAGAGTCTCTTGGCCGCTTTGAGCATCGACAATGGCAAACTTTAATGAAGAACTTCCTGCGTTGAGTACCAGGACATGGGATTGAGACATACAGGGTCACCTTTTTAAATGGGTCTAGTGAGTCAACTCACTTTAATCGTTACTCTCCATTATTAAAATATTTTTTATTTCATCAACTAAAATTAATCTTTATCAAATAATAATAGAAACTTTATTTGATCTTGCACAATTTTCGCGCTTTCACCGGCGCCAAAACCAATTCAGACACTTAAGTCGATGAAGATGAGTCCATCACCAGCCGAAACGTCAGGCATAAAAAAACCGAGCACAAAGCTCGGTTTTTATCACGACATTGACGATTAAGCGTCAGCAGGGCGACGACGTGAATGACCACGCTCTCCGCGGAAATTACCGCGATTGTCACCACCGCGGTTGCGGTCAAAACGACGCTCACCATCGCGACGAGCTCCGCCATCGCGCTGGCCGCGGTAACCGCCACCGTCACGACGACCGCCATCACGACGACCACCACCGTTGTTATCGCGGCGACCACGTGGCTCACGGAAATCATTGAAGTCACACACAACCGCGCCAACGTCTTTTTGACGGATCTTAAGCTTGCTCAAACGCGTCGCCGCTTGCGAGCTCAGGCTCTTCGGCAACTGAACAAACGTGTGCTCAGGGTTAAGTTTAATCGCACCGATTGACCCTTTACCAAGGCCAAGTTCGTTAGCCAGTGCACCAACAATGTCTTTAACCTGAACACCTTGCTCACGACCAACTTGCAACTGGTAAGTATCCCAATCTTGTGGGTTCGTGTTGCTACGAGGACCGTTTTCACGACGCTCTTTACGACGTTGCTTATCGCGCTCGATAGCTTCGATCATTGGGTCTTCACCCACGTAGAACAACGGACGCTTACCTTGCTGACGCTTAAGCAGCATAGCCGCAAGCGTATTAGCATCGATCTCTAAAGACGATTGCAACTGGTTAACCAAATCGGTGAACTTGTCTAAAGACTTGTGCTCTTTTTCTAGAGCCAGTGTTTCACCAAGTTGTGCAAGACGCGCTTCAGCAACTTTATCACGGTGCGGCAATTGAATTTCTTCCATTGACGACTTAGTCACGCGCTCGATGGTTCTTAGCATACGCAATTGGTTGGTGCGAACAAGAAGAATCGCTTTACCTTTACGTCCCGCACGACCAGTACGACCGATACGGTGAATGTAAGACTCAACATCGAAAGGAATATCGTAGTTAAAGACGTGGGTAATACGTGGCACATCAAGACCACGCGCCACAACGTCGGTCGCAACCAAGATATCAATCACGCCTTGTTTGATATGATCAACGGTGCGCTCACGCAACGATTGAGGAATATCACCGTGCAGTGCCGACGCTTTAAAGCCACGAGCACACAACCAGTCCGCCAAACGCTCAGTATCTTGACGAGTACGAACGAAGACGATAGACGCATCGGTCTCTTCGGTTTCAAGTAAACGAGACATCGCCTCGTCTTTCTCGACGCCTTTTACTACCCAGAACTGCTGCTCTACTTTATCAACCGTGTGGTTTTGGCCAGCAACGTCAATTTTTGCCGGGTCACGCAAAAAGCGCTCAACAATGGTTTTCACCATTGGAGGCATGGTAGCTGAGAACAACACGCGCTGCGCGGTTTCTGGTGCTTGTTCCATGATCCAAGTCACGTCATCAACGAAGCCCATTTTGAGCATTTCGTCGGCTTCATCAAGAACGAAAGTATGACACTCGTCAAGTTGAAGACGATCGCGAGAGATCAAATCTTTTACACGACCTGGGGTACCAACAACAATGTGTGCACCAGATTTTAGTGCGCGCATTTGATCGACGATAGAAGCACCACCGTAGATCTCAAGGACTTTAAGACCGCGGATGTTTTTGCCAAGGTTTTTAACTTCAGCAGCCACCTGAATAGCTAATTCGCGAGTCGGTGCCATCACAATGGCTTGTGGTTTGTGTTGAGATAAATCGATTTTGTTGAGTAATGGCAAAGAGAACGCGGCAGTTTTACCTGTACCGGTTTGCGCTTTACCTAATGCGTCACGACCTTCTAAAAGAAAAGGAATGGCAGCGGCTTGAATTGGCGTTGGTGAGACAAAGCCCATCGCATCAAGAGCTGAAAGAATGTCGTTGTTTAAGTCTAATTCATTGAATTGAATGACAGAATCTTGCATTGGGATCCTACTATATTGAAGTATAAAAAGATGGTCCCACAAGCTCTTCCAATTAAAATACTGATCTATCCATTTTTTAAAATCTGCTTCACTTTCACTTTAGTACAAACTCTGAAGCAACACAGTACAAAAACCAACAAGCTATATAGGGACGACTCAGGGACGCGGATTATTCCCTAAATCCAAGCAAAAAGCCAGTAAAAATTGAGTCACATCACAAATTTTCATTCAAATGACGACAAAGCAAGCAGCTTGGTATAAAAGCGAGCAAATTTCGATTACATCATGATTTTTATAGAGAAATTCCCCCGCCCCAACGTACGTTCAAAAAACAACCACAGCGCTCAATATTTAACCGCTAATCATTGTTTTTAAAAATATCTCCGCTTATCAATAAAATAACGCATAACTTGCGATTTTTTGTACCATTTTCTCCCCTTTCCTTCGACCGGAGCGAGATCTCACTGCTTAAAACGCGCCTTGATAGCGCAATTTAAACCGATTATGGTGGTATGGCTCCAACAATAAATCATACAAATAAAAATACCATAACGTAAAACTCGAGGTCATTATGAAACAGACTAGCATCGCGATCATTTGCGCCGCACTCCTTGCCGGCTGTAATTCCACCCCCGATACATCATCGTCTCAACAAGCGGCGACCAATAGCGCGACGGCCTCAGCCGCCGTTACCGCGATGGCAAAGGGTGACAACCTGATTCAAGATCCACAATTGAGTGAGTTTAGAAGTAATAAAGGCAAAAGTGAGGTTTGGAAGAAACACGCCAATAAATCAGCCGGACTGGGTGATGTCGGCAGTTCATCGGTAACGGCTTTTGGCAGCGAAGGCTCTGCGCGATTGCGTTTTGTCTCCTCAAGCGATGACTTCAGCGCTGAACCAGCATTAAGTCAAACCATTCAAGGACTAAAAACCAATACCCAATATCAGCTTTCTTTTTATTACAACGATAAAAAAGGGTTGAACTCACCCAGCCAATCCACCTTTGGGGTAAAAAATCTCAATGGCAGTGTGATAGAAAATCTGACCATCACCCCAGCCATGGTGGAAAGCTTGCCGCAAGACAATGCCAAAAAGGGCTTTAAAAAAGTCGCGCTGACGTTTAACTCTGGCGCCAATACCAGTGTTACTGTTTATGTGAGCATGACGATTACGGACAAGAGTGCGATTGATCTCTCTGGAGACATTGGCAAGCAGACCGAAGTGCGCGTCGATGAATTTAGCCTAAAAGAGCTTTAAGTTAAGCCCTTTTCTGCGCCCCATTCATCGCGTTTATTGATTGGTAATACCAAAAAACAAAGCCACGATCCTCAGCATGAGACTCGTGGCTTTTTCTATATTGTATGATGAATGAGCGCAAAATTAAGCCACCTCAGTTAATGGCTCAACCAATTCGAGTTCTACGATAGGGTCATGAGCTTTACGGTACTCAATGAGTTTTTCTATCGTCGTCAGCTTTAAACCGTGCTGCTGGCAAAAGACTTCTAAATCTGGCCGGCGCGCCATGCTGCCATCTTCATTCATTATTTCAATGATCGCACAAGACGGACGCAGCCCTGCAAGACGGGCTAAATCGCACCCCGCCTCAGTATGACCCGGACGCGTTAATACCCCGCCGTGTTGAGCGATCACCGGAAAGATATGCCCTGGGGAGACCACATCGTCTTTGGTTGCCGTCGATAACGCCGCCGTGCGTATGGTCAATGCGCGGTCATAGGTTGAAATCCCAGTCGTCACCCCTTTTGCCGCTTCGATAGAGACGGAAAAATTGGTCGCAAACGCTTCGGTGTTGTTTCTCACCATCATCGGCAATTCGAGCTGCTCTGCCATTTTCTGGGTCATGGTTTGACACACCAAGCCTCTGGCATGAGTGATCATGAAATTAATGTCTTCTGGGGTGATACATTCTGAAGCGATGAGAATATCACCTTCATTTTCTCGATGTTCATCATCCATTACGACCACCATTTTACCTTGGCGAATGTCTTCAATGACTGCTTCAATCTCACTTAACTGCATGATTTATATCTCCATCCTTGGTTCATTGGTGGCCAGCAGGCGCTGGCCACCACATAAAAAGTTACTTCGCTGTATTGACGGTGCTGGGCGTTAACGAGCTGACACTACGAGGGACATAACGACACCCCAAGTAATACAACAAGGCACCCGCAAAAGCCCCAGTAAACCAGCCGTAGTGATAAAACCAAGTTAAAACGTCAAAACTGATCGCCACAAAGGTACACGCCATCGGGATCAAAAAGGCAAACATGCCGATCCAGTTCACACTCGGGTGCGCACCTTCTTGATACAAAGCAATCACATTGAGCGACTGTTTTTTGATGAGGAAATAATCAACAATCATGATGCCAGCGATAGGCCCTAACAAACTGGAATACCCCAACAGCCAATTGGATAAGGTCGACTCAATACTGATATCCGATTCGATCCAACCGAGTTTTTTCATCAGCTCCCAACTCATCAGCACCAAACCTAGCAACCCGGTCATCAACACGCCTTTAGTGTGGTTGATGTAGGCTGGAGCAATGTTCTGAAAATCGTTGGTTGGCGACACCACATTGGCCGCGGTGTTGGTGGACAGCGTCGCGATAATGATTAACAACATGGCAATCGCCACCCCGATTGGGCTGTCAATTTGACCTATCATGGTGACCGGGTCTGAAATTACTTGACCAAATAAAGGCTCAGAAGCCGCCGTTAACACAACGCCCAATGCCGCAAACATAAACATGGTCAGCGGCAAACCGAGAATTTGACCCACTACCTGATCTTTTTGCGTTTTCGCGTAACGGCTAAAGTCAGGAATGTTCAGTGATAAGGTCGCCCAAAAGCCCACCATGGCCGTCAAACCAGACAAAAAGTAAGTCCATAAACCGGCGTCGGCAGGTCGGTTCGCTGGCGTGGCCAAAATCTCGGTGTAAGAGACTTTATCACTGGCCCAAAACAGCAAACCCAATGCGACCGCAAACAAAATAGGCGCCGATAAGGTTTCAAGCCATTTGATTGAGTTAGCGCCTTTGATCACCACCAGAATGTTCAGTGCCCAAAACAGGAAAAAGCCCAGCACTTCACCGGTGCCGCCTAAGCTCGCCCAACTCGAAGAGATTTCCGATAAAAACAAGTGTATCGCTAACCCGCCAAACATGGTTTGAATGCCAAACCATCCGCAGGCGACAAAACCGCGAATCAAACACGGAATATTTGACCCTTTGATACCAAAAGAAGAACGCAGCAAAATGGGGAAAGGGATACCGTATTTTGTGCCGGCCATCGCATTGAGAGTCAACGGGATTAGCACCACAATATTGGCAATTAAAATGGTAACCAGCGCTTCAGTTACCGATAGACCAAAGTAGGCGGTTAATACCCCACCTAGGGTATAAGCGGGGACACAAATCGCCATTCCAACCCACAAGGCGGCAATATTCCATTTATTCCATGTGCGCTCTTTGACCTTGGTCGGCGCTAAGTCTTGGTTGAAATGTTTGCTTTGTTCAAGATCGGTGCCGATGTCTAATTCATAGAAATCACCGACCTTGTTCATTTCCGTCTTCATTATTACGTCCTCATTCCTTTGATGACTGTGTAATCGTAAAATTGCTTTTTGATCGCTTAATCTTGTTCCGATTCTGTTGGGGTGAGCGGTTGATATTCATAACGAATAAACCACATCATGCATTCACCATCGTACATCGCACTCCTCCTTGACATTGATGTGTTTAGTTTCAGCTCGTGACTCTGTTGTGACCCAAAGCCAGTGCGTTAATACAGCTCGTGATACTGGCGATTAAAGTAGACCAGATTGGACGTGTCTTTGTGATTGGCAACGCCGAGGATGTCACAAATTAAAATCACGTGTGTCCCAGAATCGAGCCGCTGGCTAATTTGGCAATCAAATGCGTGATTACACCCTTCAATCACCGGCGACCCGGTAATAAAAGCTTGCCAATCAACCGATTCAAAGCGCTCTTGTTGGGTTAGTTTACCGGCAAACAAGCCCGAAATTGCCGCCTGCTGGGCCGAAAGCGTATTCACACACAAGTGAGTCGCGTTTTTAAAGGTGTTAAACACCGACGAATTTCGATTGAGGCACACCAGTAAACTCGGTGGCGTATCACTGACACTGGTCACCGCGGTGGCGGTAAAACCGGCGTATTGGCCATCGACGCAGGTGGTGATCACATTCACCGCTGAGCCTAAACAAGCCATGCCATTTTTAAACGCCTCTACCCCTTGGGCGTGATCGCTCGAAAAATCAATCCAAGTCATCGCTTCACTGGGTTGTGCGGTTTTGATTGCGGTTTGGTTGCTATTCATAAAAACAGGCCTCATCGATAGAAAGTCTTGGCAAGCGGTCATACACTTTGCTCGCATCCCCGTAACCTAGGTTGATCAGTAGATTCACCTGCCACTGACCGTCGGCAAAAAAGGTCTTATTAACCGCATCGACATCAAACCCCGATAACGGCCCCGTATCTAAGCCCATTGCCCTCGCCGCCATGATCATGTACGCCGCTTGCATCGAGCTGTTTCTCATTGCTGTTTCTTTGGCAAAGTCTTCGCTTGAGGTAAACCAACTTTTGGCGTCGCCGTGTGGGAAAAGCTTGGGTAAGGCGTCGTAAAATTGCTTATCGAAAGCAACAATGACGGTCACCGGCGCTGTCATGGTTTTCTCCAAATTGCCTTTCGACAAACAAGGCGCTAACTTTTCTTTTCCTTCTTTGGAGGTAATAAACACAAAACGCGCTGGACAACAGTTGGCCGAGGTTGGGCCCAGCGCCGTCAAACGGTACAGCTCTTCAATTTGCGCCTGCGTGACAGGCTTGTCTAACCAGCCATTTTGCGTTCTCGCGTTATCAAACAATTGGTCGATCATTGCTGACATCATCCTTCCTTGTGATTTCATTAGGGTTAGTGAATTTGCTGTTGATAAAAGTCATCGAGCAGTGCATTAAACTGCTTTGCTCGGGTCAGATTACACGCATGACCCCCGTGGTTCATTTCGAACAACTGCGCATTGTCCAGTTGTTCAAACAATTGCGCCGAACAAGAAAACGGCACGAGTAAATCATCCAAACTCACGATCACCGCTGTGGGGGTTTTTATCGCGCTCAATTTATCTCGCCCATCGTATTGCTCAGCGGCCTTTATCCTCTTTTTCAGATTGTCGGTATCAATGTCGGCCTTGAGCAAATGGGCCAGCTCTTGATCTAATTCGGCCCGGTGTTCTTTCATCCATTGCGCGGGGTAAAGAAATAACGGTTGCGCCTTGAGATACATTTCTAACCCGGTGTTGACTAAGATCGACTTGCGAATTTCAAAACAGCGCTTGGTGTGTGCATCGGTCTTATCCCACGCATTGACCAACACCAAACTGGCCAGCTTTTCTGGTGCCATGGCCGCCGCCTCTAAACCGATTAAGCCGCCAATGGCATGACCAATAAAATGTACCGGACCTTGGTTTACGTCGTCGATCAGCTCGAGGACATCCTTTGCCATATCTTTAATGTGGTAATCGTCTGGCAAACTGGCTTTGCTGCGACCAGTGCCAAGGTGATCGTAAACCACCACATTAAAATTTTTCTGTAATGAGGCGACCTGAGGTTGCCAATACAAGTGTGAGCCGCCCAAACCAGAGGACAGAACAACTGTCCCCTTTGCGGTTTCTATTGAGGGGTACGTTTGATAAAACACCATGCCAACCCCTCGTGGTTATTTCACGCCAACATGAGCGATAGTGGCAATTTCAATTAAGGCTTCTTCTTTGACTAAGCCACACTGAATGCAATAACGCGCCGGCTTATCGCCCGGGAAAAACTCGGCATACACTTGGTTGATACTGGCGTAGTCTTGCCAGTCTTTAATCATGATCATATTAAAAGTGACATCGTCCATGGTGCCGCCTGCTTCCACCACCACACTTTGAATGGTTTCGAGCACATGGCGAGTTTGCGCGGCGGCATCCCCCGGGTAAACCACGTTATTTTCACTGTCGAACGGCAGCGTTCCTGAAACATAGACCACGCCATCGGCTAAGGTGCCGGGAACAAACGGGGCGATAGGGGTACTGGTGCCTGCTGGCATAACAACTTGTTTTGGCATTGATTACTCTCCTTGTTGAGCGATAGCCGTAACGTAATCATCGACTGTCGCTACCCATCCAAAAAAGGTTTTAATGTTGTTGAGCGCTTCATCATGGGCGCTACGTGGGCCGGCCTGATACGTCGCATCAGAAAGCGCCAGGCCGAAATACTCGAGGTGAAATCCATCTCTTAAGGTCGACTCAACACAAACATTGGTCGCGATACCGGTAAACACGAGGTTGCGAATACCACGCGAACGCAACATGGTGTCGAGGTTGGTATTAAAAAAGCCGCTATAACGCGTTTTGGGGATCACCCAATCCTGTTCTTTTGGCGTTAACTGATCGACCAGTTGGTAATCCCAGCCGCCTTTGGATAAAAATTGCCCTTCTAGCTCCGGCTTTTTTCGCATCGTCTTTAACGCATTCGACTTATGCCAGTTTGGCGATCCTTTCCCACCGGCTTCTTGATAGCCTTTGTCCCAACCGTTTTGTAAAAAAACCACTTGAATGCCGGCCTGACGAGAGGCTTCAATCACGGTATTGATATTTTCAATCACCGGGCCAGTGTGATCGACATTAAAGCCTGCCAAGTCAAGGTAGCCACCAATGGTGGAATACGCGTTTTGCATATCCACGACAATCAAGGCCGTTTCACTCGGTTTAATGGCCAAATTTTCCGGTTGAGCACGAACCACCACAGAGTCATCGACACCAGATTCTAGGGCATAACCTGAAACACTCTCTGCGATCATGCGGCGTACTCCCCTTCAATGGTCACGTGTTGACGACTTTTCATTAATGGCTGAATGCGTTCGCCAAAGTTGGTAACGCCTTCGACAAAGTCGTCAAAGGTCAACAACACACCGCCGGTGCCTGGCACACTGTCGACTTCATCGAGTAATCGCGCCACCGTTTCATAAGAACCGACTAAGGTCCCCATGTTGATGTTGACGGCAGAGGTCGGATCCGACATCTGGCGCACATTGGTATCAGTGCCCGACTTTTTATCGGCCGCCGCTTGATCGCTCAGCCACTGCAAGGCTTCTTCGTCTTTGCCTTCTTTATAGCTTTCCCATTTTGCTCGTGCCGCTTCGTCGGTTTCATCGGCGATGATCATAAAGAGCACAAACGAGGTCACATCGCGGCCGGTTTTCTCGGTCGCTTTGGCCAAACGTTCGGTCGCAGGTGCAAACGCTGTCGGGGTGTTTACGCCTTTGCCAAACACAAAATTGTAATCGGCATACTCGGCAGAAAACGCCATGCCCGCATCGCTAGAACCCGCACAAATGATGTTCATTCTCTGCGACGGTTTCGGACTGACTCGGCAATCGTTCATCGTGAAGTGTTCGCCTTTAAAATCGGAAACGCCGGTATCCCAAAGATCGCGCAAGACTTGCGCATACTCTGACAAGTAGTTGTAACGGGTTGAGAAAAACTCATCGCCTGGCCACATGCCCATTTGGCTGTATTCCGGTTTTTGCCAGCCCGTCACCAGGTTGACACCAAAACGGCCGTGAGAAATAGAGTCAATGGTCGACGCCATACGCGCCACAATCGCTGGCGGCAGAGTTAAGGTTGCCGCAGTGGCGTAGAGCTTGATTTTTGAGGTCGCCGCTGCCAGACCGGCCATCAGAGTAAAGGATTCTAAATTGTGATCCCAAAATTCGGTCTTACCACCAAAGCCGCGAAGCTTGATCATAGAAAGCGCAAAGTCCATTCCATAGTGCTCTGCTCTTAACACCACTTCTTTATTGAGATCAAAAGTAGGCATGTATTGCGGCGCATTTTCCGAGATGAGCCAGCCATTGTTTCCGATTGGAATAAAAACACCGATTTGCATATAAACTCCTTAAGTCCATTTTTGTCATTTATTGCTTGCAATGATCTATATCAATCTTTGTGCCAATTTTATAAAATCATTTAAAAACAATAATTTATATAAAACATTCAGTCTAATTTAGACCATATGGTCCATAAATATTGAACAAAAAAGGTGCAGAGAGCACCATAAAAGAGCAAAAAACGAACAATGTTAGGAAGGAGAAGAAGGCAAGAAAAATGCCTTAAGCACGAGGCTCAGGCATCACACCGCTAAAAATCATCGATTGAATTTCACGGCAGGTCGACTCAAAAAATCGTTTGTCTGACAGGTTTTTACCGGTAATCGCTTGGATTTGAACTTGGAAATCGGCGTAGTGCTGGGTGGTTGACCAGATCATAAAAATCAAATGCTCAGGCTCAATGGGTTTTAATTTGCCCTGCTCCATCCACAAGTTCATTACCGCGGTTTTTTCTTTGATTAGACTTTTTAAAGGCCCCGACAAATAATCACCAAAAATAGGCGCCCCTTGCATGATTTCAAAACAAAATAATTTCGACGCTTCGGGTTGGTCTCGAGATAATTCCAGCTTTAAGCGAATATAATTCGACAAAGCCTGATACGGGTCTTCATCCACATCAAAGCCCCGAATCGGAGCGAGCCAATCGGTGAGGATATTTTCTAAAATTTTAAGGTAAAGGGCTTCTTTACTTTTGAAATAATAAAAGAGATTGGCTTTAGAAATATCGGCTTCTTGAACAATTTGCTCTATCGTCGTGCCGTAATAACCATAACGAGAAAACACTTTGAGCGCAGAGGTCAAAATATGATTTTGCTTATTGATATAATTTTGTCGGCGGCGATTGGTGGTTGGCGCCTTGACCACTCTTTCCATCGACGCATCGTTGAGATCGAGACTGTTTAATCCATCAGATTTACTCATCAAAAACCCTTCACATCCTACAATTAGGTTGGCGTTAAGATTAACATTACGGCCGCAATAATTCGACCAAGCGGGTCAAGTTATTGCCAACAACCTCTGTATTTATGCGAGCAAAATACTGAATAATGAAGTGCTTGCCTCACCGCTATCCATCCTACTTTGACACCGACACCGATTTTGATTGCTGCTCTCTAATAGGCTGACAGGATAACGATCTCGAGGAACGGTGGGCAAAAAGCACGCCGATAACAATCATACCAGCGCCAACCCATACCGTGGCTTTGATCGGCTCATCAAACATCAACCAAGCCCAGACAGACGTACAAGGCGGGGTAAAATACATTAACAAGGCCACGTGATTCGCCGATGTCTTTGACAGTACCCACCAATACAGGCCATAAGCGCAAAAGGTTGAAAACACAACAAACCAAGAAACCGAGAGCAAAAATGAATGGCTCATATCCCAACTCACTCCGTGGTCATACAGCGCCAGTGGCAAAAACAACACGCAGGAAATAAGGCACTGAATCGTCAATGAACTGGCCACTGTCACTGGCGACTTCTGCTGCTGGCTGATGAGCGTCGCCCATACAATGCATACCGTACTCGACAGCGCTAAGCCAATTGGCAAATACCCCGTACCCAATGACATTTGCTCAATAACCGGCAGCATGACCCCAAACAATGCCATCAGTAAGCCCAGCCATTGTGTTAACGACATTCTGGTTTTGAGCATGATGGTGGATAATGTGGCGGTAAGCATCGGTTGTAGCGCCGTAATCAGAGCCGCTAATGCCGGTGAGATCCCCATTTCTATCGCCGAGATCATCGTGGCCAGATACCCAAACATCGCCAGCGTTCCGATACTGATCTGATTGCGCCATTGTTGCGCGGTTAACTTGGTTAAACGCACTGCGGTCAAAGGCAATAAAATGCAAGACGCGCATAAAAATCGCCAAAAAAGCACCGTATAAATTGAGTCCGTTTGCGCGGCTAAACTGCCGCCAATAAATCCAGAACTCCACGCCAACACCAGTCCAATTTGTCCCAATATGACGCCGTATATTTTTATATTCACCATGGTACCAACCCAATCAAAAGTAGAACGATCACTATACTTGCCAAAAATACAGTGATCGTTCTACAATGTCAATTATGAATAAAACACACCTAAAAATTGCCGCTAACCTAGAACAGGCCTTTACTCAACACGGGTTTACTGAGCTTGGGGTTGATGGGCTTAAAGAAAAGGCACAAGTGAGCCTAAGAACACTGTATAAATACTGTCCTTCAAAAGAAGAGATGATTTTGTTGGCACTAGAGCACCGTCATCAACGCTATCTTGACTTCATTTCGGCAGACAAGGCGTCACGTTCGGCTCCCGAAGCCCTGAACACCTTTTGGAATCAGGTAGAAAGTTGGCTAGAAAATGAAGCCCCTAATGGCTGTTTGTTCCACGGTGCAGTTGCCGCTCACCCACACAATACGGCCATGTTTGAGATGTTGAAAAGGCATAAAATGGATGTGATCGAGCATGTGATGTCAACGACGCAATTATGGGATCAAAAAGAAGCGTTGTATGTGTTATATGAAGGGGTACTTCACAGCTGGCCGGTGATAAAAAAGCAGGCGATAACCAGTGCCATCGCCTTGAGTTTATCTTTGTGTCATGCGTCGAAATCGCCATAAACCGCCGTTATCATTAATTTAAGTGCGCGCCCCAAGCGCGCCTTAGAGCCTGAGACTGACGCTATACCAGATCAAAAATAAGCACTTGAACCGGTTCTTCACCAAGCTGCTGGTAATCAATCGTGTTGGTTGAGCTTATCTTTGCGCCGTCCCCAGACGATAACCTTTGTTGGTCTATCTCAAGCATCCCTTTGACCACATGCACATAGTAGTGTCGATGAGACTTCACAGACTGTTGATAGTGCTGCCCATTTGTTAAGTACAACTGATGTATCCAAGCGTCCTGTCTCAGTGTTAATGGCGCGCCAGAGTCCTTCGGCCCGGCGATGACGGTCAATCCCTCCGACACCGAAAAGGCTTGTTGCTGATAACTCGGCTCACTGTCAAACTCATTCGGTTCAATCCAAATTTGTA
The DNA here is from genome assembly GCF_040957575.1 of Vibrio sp. HB236076. Taxonomy (NCBI): domain Bacteria; kingdom Pseudomonadati; phylum Pseudomonadota; class Gammaproteobacteria; order Vibrionales; family Vibrionaceae; genus Vibrio; species Vibrio sp. HB236076. The sequence goes on along the minus strand of NZ_CP162602.1, from coordinate 524,159 downwards.
AAAAGTGCACAGGCGCTTGGTGAGAGGCATTGTACTCACTGTGGTAAATCCCTTTGCCTGCACTCATCACCTGAAATTCACCGGCGGGTAAAAGCTGCTCGTGACCTTGACTGTCCCGGTGCTTGAGTGCCCCAGCAATGACATAACTGATGATCTCCATATTTTTGTGACCATGAGTGTCAAACCCTGCCTCAGGGGCGACATGGTCTTCGTTGATCACTCTCAGTGAAGAAAAACCCATGTGATTAGGATCGTAATATTGTCCAAACGAAAAGCTGTGACGGCTTTTTAACCAACCAAAATCCCCCACACCTCGCTGCTCTGCTGGCCGAATGATCATCATCATACCCTCCTCAATAAGTTAAACGTTGGTGAATTACGCGATCCAAAGACCAAGCCCCGGCGCCAGAAAAGACCAGTGACAACGTGGCGGCAAACAGCGCTAAAGCAAATTCGTAGCCGTTATTACTGATAAACAAACCGTGTTCAAAATGGACCGAAAAAATAGCGATGAGCATAGTAAATGCACTGACCAAAGCCGCGGGACGAGTCAAAAGCCCCAGTAATAATGCCAAACCACCAAAAAATTCTGCGCTGCCAGCAAGCGCCGCCATCACAATACCGGGAGACAGACCAATAGAGTCCATCCACTGACCTGTGCCTGCTAAACCATAGCCGCCAAACCAAGCAAACAACTTTTGACTGCCATGAGCCATCAAAATCACCGCAACGGGGACACGCAGTAACAACGCACTGATTTGGTTATCGGTGATCATCATTCTTTGTAGTAACACTTTCATCGAATTTTTCCTTAGTATTGTCAACGTTAGTCAGCCCATTGCTGACTGGTATGAAGCCAGTGTAAAGGAAAATTTTTTCGACATAAGCAGGAGAAATAAAACAAGATGTTCTATTTATTTGAACGTTTTTAAACGTCAATATGGACATCTCTGGCGATCATGATGACTTCATTGGCAGAATACAGATCGGTTAAAACGCTCTCAACCTTTGCCCCAAGCGTCTTTTGATACAGGGACTGGGCTTGGTTGTCTTGACGTGTGGTCACCATAATGTGTTTTATCTTCGCCCCGCGCTGGTTGAGCACTTTTTCAACCTGAGGCAAGGATTGCTCAATCAATGTCGTGGCAACACCTTGGTTGCGATAGGCTTGGCTGACGGCCAACTGCTCAAGCTCTAATACCACGTTTTGACGAAAGCCACTTTTTTGATTCCAAATAATGTAGCCCAAGCAATGTTGCCCCCTCTTTGCCACAAATAACTGCATTCTTGGTTGTGCGTGTAAACAGCAATTCAACCACAGTTCAGAATCTTGCTGGCGAACAAAAGCCTCACGGTGAATATTGGCGACTTGTTCAACATCAGCGCGGTTCATAACAAGGATGTCCATCGTTTGTCTCACTCTATTTTTATAAAAACGCTAAGAATATTAAAGGCACTTTGTCTGCAAAGCGAGCACGCAAAAAAAATGCCGAGCACAAGCTCGGCATTCACAATTTAAAAGACTTGGGTTATCCGATTAAAGATTGACGCCCAAGGCTTTCACTGTCGCCATATTAATGTATTCATCCGTAGGTAAATCATTATCGGCCTGGAAGTCGTTAACCGCATTCATCGTCAGTTGTCCAATCGCGCCATCAATTGGGCCGGGGTTATACCCTTTATCCGCTAATGCCGTTTGAATATCCATGATCGTGGTGGTGGTCATGTTGGTGTCACACAAGATTGAACGCCATTCCATGTAGCCTGGTTTATCGACTTTCTTGAGGTTGACTTGCTCAAACTCGGCCGGAATTTCAATGCGATTTTCTTGAGCGGCAGAAACAAGCTTGGTCACTTTCACGGTTGAATATTCAGCAGGAATATCGACGCGCTGCGTTGAAGCTTGTTGTGTCACAATACGACGCTTGACGGTTTCATATTGAGCAGGGGTTTCTGTTAAACAAATCTTATTGCCAGTACGCGTGCTAGATGGGTGCTCGTGATTGTGAATTTCATGCCAGACGAAGCCGACATCAGAAACCTTTTTCGTCACTGAAATATTTTTGTACTGAGCCGGAACCGGGGTGCGAACTTCGCGAGCTTCTGAAACCAGCTCTTGCACTTTAACGGTTTTATACTCAGCGGGAACTTCAATGGTTTGTGTCGTTGCTGGTGAAACCAATACGCGTTTAGACACGGTTTTATACGTAGTCGGAATTTCGACCAAACACATGATTTCGCCGGTGGCTTCGTCGATTTTTTGAATCGGACCTGTGCCTTTTTTCCACACGGTATGCGCTGGTACATCAACCACTTGCTCGGTAACCGTTTCGTATTTTGCCGGTACTTGTTCAATGCGAGTGCTGGCTTCTTTGACTAGCACTTGTTTCTCAACCCAACGGTACTCAGCAGGGATGGTTTCAACTGTTTCATAACCCTCACTGACTAAGACTGACTCGTCTTGTTGCTCGAATTTAGCCGGTACGTAATGCTCGTGGAAACACATGCCTGGCGTGGCTGCATCTAAATCAATACCGTGTGCTGCTGCCGCTTGTAATACTTCAGCGCTGGCTGGCGCACTGCCTTTTCTTAAGTCAGTTAGCCACTGAGTGCTGGCTTCTTTGACCAGCTTTTGCTCGGTGACAAAATCGTATTTGGCAGGCACAGCGACCATTTTGTAGCTGGCCGGCTGGACTAATACTCGCTCTTCAACCGTATCGTATTGGGCCGGGACAATTTCAACTCTTTCACTTGCATCTTTCACCTGAATGGTTTCGGTATAGTTTTGATAGGTTGGTTCAACCCACACACGGGCATAACACTCGCCAGATTGTGCGTTCGGTGGCAGTAAAGGCCCTGAGGTATCTAGTGCGCTGACTTGAGTCGGTGTCTGATTTTGTGCGCGCAGCAAGGCCTCTTGCGCTTGTGCTTCACGTTGTGCGACCGCCTTTTCACGTTCGAGCAAGGCATTGTTGCGCTGCTCCAATTCAGCAGCGCTGTATTCTGAGGTTTGTGTCGGTGACACAGAACTACACGCACTGAGCAAAATGGCCGCCGTGAGCGCACTTAATTTAATCATTGGTTGAACCTTGTTATCCATAACCCCTCCAAAAGGAAAAAATATTATTAAATCTCGATGAATACCTACTAATCCGATTCATCATTGATATGAAATATAGTCGAGATATCTGATATTTTTCTTTAAAAGAGTCAAAAAGATGACGCAGCTCGTCATTAATATTCAAAGCTGAGCAGTCAATAACGTTTTTGAATCAACGCAACAATCGAGATCACGAAAAATAATCGATTGATTCGCTCTCATATTAAAAAAGTGATAGGCAAGCAAACTCGCCAATCCATTTCCACTCTGCCACTAAAGTCTTATAGCTCAATTGTCTTTATTTTGTTCATACTATTTCTCAACATCTAACTGGGTATTGCGTATGATTATTTCCTCTTCTAAAGACTATCAACTCGCGGCGAAGCGGCGCCTTCCTCCTTTTCTTTACCACTATATTGAAGGGGGGGCTTACGCCGAGCATACCTTGGCAAAAAATAGTGAGGATTTACAACACATCTACCTGAAACAACGGGTACTTAAAGATATGTCTTCTCTCGATATATCGACAACCCTATTTGGCGAGTCGTTTTCCATGCCCATCGCCCTTGCCCCAGTTGGACTGACCGGCATGTACGCTCGGCGCGGCGAAGTGCAAGCCGCGAGGGCAGCAGAAAAAAAAGGAATCCCATTCACTTTATCTACCGTATCGGTATGCCCGATTGCAGAAGTCACTCAAGCAATAGAACGCCCAATGTGGTTTCAGCTCTATGTGTTAAAAGACCGTGGGTTTATGAAAGCGGTGCTCGAGCAGGCAAAAGCCAATGGCGTCTCCACACTGGTCTTTACGGTCGATATGCCGGTGCCCGGGGCGCGGTATCGAGATAAACACAGCGGTATGAGTGGCCCCTATGCGCCACTGCGCCGCTTGATGCAAAGTGTCTGCCACCCTAGGTGGGCATTTGACGTCGGAATCATGGGTAAGCCGCACGATCTTGGTAATATTTCCGCCTATCGACAAACCCCAACGGCACTGGCCGATTACATCGGTTGGCTCGGCCAAAATTTTGACCCTTCTATCAGTTGGCAAGATTTAGAATGGATAAGAGACTTCTGGCAAGGACCGATGATCATCAAAGGAATACTCGACCCGCAAGACGCCAAAGACGCGGTAAGATTTGGTGCCGATGGCATCGTCGTCTCCAACCACGGCGGCCGTCAACTCGATGGGGTACTGTCGACGGCTCATGCCCTGCCCAGGATCGCCGAGTGCGTCAAGAGTGACCTGGCCATTTTGGTCGATTCAGGTATTCGTTCGGGTTTAGATGTGGTAAAAATGCTCGCACTCGGCGCCGATTGCACTTTACTCGGACGGGCGTTCATTTATGCTCTGGCGGCTCAAGGCCAAACTGGGGTTGAAAATTTACTGGATATTTTCGAACAAGAAATACGCGTCGCGATGACATTGACCAGCACTAAAAACATTCATGATTTCAACCAACAATCACTGGTCTAAGGTGAATCTCTCTACCAAAATTCGCTGTTTTTCTTACGGTCAAATCTATTACGCCGTTGATTCTCCATCAACGGCGTGGTTATTTTAGTGTCGGTTAATGTCAAATCATGACACTTCACCGCTTCACGACATCACCGTCGCTCTTTTTTCATTTGGCAGCCAAAAAGAAATCACAAAGGTTGCGACCAGGAAGGCAAAAGAGACCCACAAACAGGCGACAAAGCCCCACTCTTGGAATACCCAACCAGAGAGCACAGTACCAATCAAACGCCCCATTGCATTGGCCATGTAATAAAAGCCCACGTCCATCGACACGCCATCGCCTTTGGCGTAGCTCACAATCAGATACGAGTGCAAAGAGGAATTGACAGCAAACACGGCGCCAAAAATTAATAGCCCAACTATGATGACGACCTCTGGATACCAGTTTTGCTGTACGGCATACGCAATCACCCCAGTGACAACAGAAAGCAACAAGGACCATAAAATAGCCGCTTTGCCATCCGGCGCCGAGTCTTTCGTTCGGCCCGTGATTTTGGGCGCGATCCCCTGAACAAAACCATAACCAATCACCCACAGGGCCAAAAAGCCGCCAACCATGCTGTGATCCCAACCAAACACCGACCCCAAATAGATCGGTAGAGCAATCACAAACCACACATCGCGGGCACCAAATAAAAACAGGCGCGCCGCAGACAAGATGTTGACACTGCGTGACTTAGAAAAAATTTCAGAAAATTTTGGTTTCGTTTTGGCCTTGCCCAAATCCGATTTGAGCCCCATCACACTGCCAATAAACACCAAGACCAAGACCAAAGCCATCGCGGCAACGGCATACTGGAAGCCAATGGTCGCTAGCAATGCACCACCAATAAAGAAACCCACCCCTTTTAAGGCATTTTTTGAGCCGGTTAAAATGGCAATCCATTTGTATAATGCGCCTTGTGCCTCGTCGGGGACCAAGGTTTTGATCGAACTCTTGGCACTCATTTTATTGAGGTCTTTAGCGATACCCGACAGCGCCTGAGCGGCCATGACCCAAGGTATCGTCAACCAAGCCGGCGGCAGGGCCAGCATCGCCAGGGCAAAAATTTGCATCGCCAAGCCAACATTCATGGTCCGATTTAACCCCAGACGCGCTCCGAGCCATCCGCCGATCAAGTTGGTAACGACCCCAAAAAATTCGTAAAAAAGGAACAGTGAGGCAATTTCTAACGTGCTGTAGCCCAAGTCGTAGAAATACAGCACAATCAACATGCGCAAAGCGCCATCGGTGATAGTAAAGTTCCAGTAGTTGAACGTAACTAGCATGTATTGACGAACACTGGCACTGAGTTGAGAAAGCATAAATGTACTCGCTAAATCAAATAGAGCCACAAGCGTGGCTCTTTAAAACACTTATTGTTGCGCCACTTGCTGAATATAAGTGACTTGATCTTGTTTGGTAAACGCCCCTGGTCTAAGGGCTTGTACTTGAGTGATGATCTCATCAAGTTGCCACCCTTTTTCCAACAGCAAATGGGCGGCAAGCAAACCGGTACGGCCAGAGCCCCCCATGCAGTGCATTGCGATTTTTTCGCCTTTTGCCAATGCCGCTTCAAGAGTGGGCATCATGGCTTGCCATTGCGCTTGAAACTCAGCGCCAGGAGCTTTGTCATCTTCGATCGGCGCGTGACACCAGGTCATACCCGCTTGTTCGACCACTTGCGGTAAATCACCAACGGATTTGGCGTCCATCTCTTGTTGACTCAAAGCCGTCACAACCACACTCACGCCTTGCGCTTTTAACTGAGCGACGCTGTCGACTAAGGCTAATTCTTTGGTGCCAGGGCAAGGGGTTAAAATCAATGCCGCTTGGTTTTCTAATGGCAGTTCCCAAGTAGGATGTGTCATGTTGTTATTCCTTATGCCTGACCAACTTTGCGAACTAACTCAGCCGTGCGCGTTGCATAGCCCATTTCGTTGTCGTACCACGCGTAGATTTTGACCATGCGTTTGCCGACAACCATAGTCGATTGCGCATCAACGATAGTAGAACGCTGATCGCCTTTATAATCAATTGAAACCAAAGGACGGGCTTCAAAACCAAGAATGCCTTTAAGTTCGTTTTCTGATGCTTCTTTGAGCAGTGCGTTGACTTCTTCTACGCTGGTGTCTTGCTTAACATCGAAAATAATATCGGTAAGCGAAGCGTTCGCCAAAGGAACGCGAACGGCATGACCGTTAATTTTACCGGCAAGCTCAGGGAAAATTTCAACAATCGCTTTTGCAGACCCGGTGGTGGTTGGGATAAGGCTCATACCACATGCGCGGGCACGGCGAAGATCTTTATGGGGCGCATCCAAAATGGTTTGCGTGTTGGTCAAATCGTGAATCGTGGTGAAAGCCGATTGCTCAATACCCAATTTTTCGTGAATCACTTTCACAACCGGGGCAATACAGTTTGTCGTACAAGACGCGGCAGTGACAATGCGGTGTTGTGCTGGGTCAAAAATCGCATCGTTGACACCCACCACGATGTTGGCGATGCCTTCTTCTTTAACCGGAGCCGAAACCACAACGCGTTTGACACCTTGAGCGAGGTACTTGTTTAAAAATTCGGATTTGCGGTGTTTACCTGTTGCTTCAATCACCACATCGCAGTTTGACCAGTCAACGGCATCGATGTCTTTTTGTTGCGTGGTCGCGATCACGTTACCATCGATGATCATACTGTTGCCATCGCTGGTCACTTCGTGGTGCCAACGGCCTTGAACTGAGTCGAACTCCAATAAATGCGCTAACGTAGCCGCGTCACCTGCGACATCGTTGATTTGAACGAATTCGACTTCTGGCCAATCAAATGACGCTCTTAACGCCAAACGACCAATGCGACCAAAACCATTAATTCCGACTTTAATAGACATGTAATTTTCCTCTACGCACAGCAATTATCTTGCTGCTTCATTTGTGCTAAACGTTGAATATCTTGTTGGTATTGTGCGGTTAAACATTGAGAGTTGACCAAATCTTCAATTTGACGGCGCATCCAACCGGGCAAATCATCCGCCAAGCGATAAAACACCCAAAGCCCTTCACGGGTATCAAGCACCACACCACTCGAACGCAACAGCGCTAGGTGACGAGACACTTTTGGCTGACTTTCATCTAAGGCCTTTGCTATCTCACCCACACAGACCTGCTCTTCTCTGGCAATCAGCAACAAACATCTCACCCGAGTTTCATCTGACAATAATTTAAAAAATTGATGAGGTAGCATAATCAATCTCTCTACATTCGTATATACATATATAGTACCAACCATGGGTATCTTGTCAAACGAAAATTAGTCACAGATGAATATTAAATCGGGAAGTAAAATAACTAATGTGGCTTTGTAGCTGCTGTGTTGCACTTTGATCACTGTCTATCTGCCAATAGACATTTTTTTGATAAGCACTTTTATGCTTGTTGAAGTGGTTCATCGCGCAATTGATATCAATCACATAATCGTAAGCCGGCTCATCGATGAACGAAGGCTCGAGATAGGTGTAACCAAAATAACCCAATCGCTCCAAAGACTGACAACACTGCGGATCACAACAAGTATGGCCATCAAACCGAATGTCGTACCTATCCCCTGCTTTTTCAAACAACAATTGCGCCGCGATGCAGGCCAGTTCTGGCTGAGGTGAACTAATAAGGTAAACCGTTCTCTTATCCGACATTGCTAAGCTCCTATACGATACATTGGCAATATTTCATTTCTATTAATAAGGTCGCTTCTCTATAAACCCTAAATCAAAAATCACGAACTGTATATATGAATAAGTGAATATGTGGATCTGTTAATTAAATTGTCATATTTCTTTTGTAAGGTGAGTTTCGAGTTAATCAATGACACACAAAATGGAGAAATGTCATGAAACACACTTTAACTGCCGCGCTTGTTGGTGCTGCTCTGTTTTCTGTAGCGAATAGCGCTAGCGCTCGTGATTTAGTGAAAATCGATGGGTCAAGTACTGTTTTTCCTATCACTGAGGCGGTTGCTGAAGAGTTCCAAATTGCGGAAAAAGGCAAAACCATGGTAACCGTGGGAATTTCAGGTACCGGCGGTGGCTTTAAAAAATTCTGCCGTGGCGAAACCGACATTTCTGATGCATCACGACCAATTAAAGATTCAGAGCGCAAACTGTGTGCTGAAAACGGTGTTGAATTCATCGAACTACCCGCAGCGCTTGATGCCCTGACCGTGGTGGTTAACCCAGAAAATGACTGGGCAAAGCAGTTGACAATTAAAGAGCTGCAAAAAGCTTGGGAACCGGCTGCACAAGGAAAAATCACGTCTTGGAACCAGTTAAACCCGAACTTCCCTGATCAACCGCTAAAACTGTTTGGCCCAGGGACCGATTCTGGTACTTACGATTACTTCGTTGAAGCGGTTGTCGATGGCAAATCAAGCCGTGGTGATTACACCGCAAGTGAAGATGACAATATCATCGTGCAAGGCATTTCCAACGACAAAAATGGCCTTGGCTACTTTGGTCTTGCTTATTACGAAGAAAACAAAGACAAGCTAAAAGCCGTGCCAATCAGCTGGAAAGGCGGTGAAGCGGTCGCCCCTAGCCTAGAAACGGCTAAAAATGCAACCTATCAACCTCTTTCTCGTCCTATCTTTATCTACGTAAGCAAAAAGTCAGCGGACGAAAAACCCTATGTTGACCGTTTCGTTAAGTTTTACATGGACGAGCACAAAGCGCCTGAGCTAGTCAAAGAAGTGGGTTATGTGCCACTGCCTGAACAAGCTTACAAACAAGCGCAAAAGAACTTCGAAATGCGTCGTACTGGTACGGTTTTCCACGGTGCTGAAATCGGTGTTGGTATCGAAGAGCTACTAAAACGCGAGCCAAAATAATTGCCCTTTTCGCGTCATTGAACGAAGAGGGCCAACGCCCTCTTTTGCTGTTTTTTTCGAGAAGAAATTATGAATCAAATACAATCCTCCCCCGTCAATATGAGAGCCAGTGAGGCCTTTTTAAAACGCCGCGCGTTTTGGAACAATCTGAGCCGCACGTTATTAATGCTGGCGGCGTTTGCTTCCGTGTTTGTCACATTAGGCATCGTTTATGTGTTAGTTTCTGAGTCACTGCCCTTTTTCAAACACGTTGCCATCAGTGACTTTTTAACCGACACCCAATGGACTCCGATGTTTGAAAATGCCCACTTTGGTGTGATGACTCTCGTCTCAGCCACGATCACCGTTGCCGGCATCGCACTGGCCGTTGCCATTCCAGCCGGGATTGGCTTGGCCATTTACCTCAGTGAGTTTGCCTCTAATCGCGTCCGTGAAACGGTAAAACCTTTCCTTGAGCTACTCGAAGGGGTACCGACGGTTGTGTATGGTTTCTTTGCATTGTTATTTTTAACCCCCTTACTGCAAACCTTTATTCCTGGCCTTTCGGGTTTCAACCTACTGGCACCTGGCCTAGTGATGGGAATTATGATTTTGCCCTACACCGCGTCTGTAAGTGAAGATGCGATGCGCTCTGTGCCGATGCACTTGCGCGAAGCGGGCTATGCGCTGGGCTACTCGCGCTTTAAAGTTGCCATGCACATTGTCATTCCCGCAGCGTTATCGGGTATTACGGCGGCCTGTATTTTGGGGATGTCGCGCGCAGTCGGTGAAACCATGGTCGTCGCTATCGCCGCAGGGCAAAACCCCAACTTTGGTTTTGACCCAACAGAAGGCGCGGCAACCATTACTTCCTTTATCGTGCAAATGGCAATGGGCGATCTTCCCCATGGCACCATTGCTTATCAATCGGTTTTTGCTGCCGGCTTAATCTTATTTATTATTACGCTGATTTTTAACGTGATCGGCTTCTTCCTTCGCACTCGTTTCAGAGAGGTTTACTAATCATGTTAAGCCAAAGTTTACCGTTAGAGCGCATTGTCGATAAAAACAAACGCGCGGATAGAATTGTCGCCACCGTCGGCATTACCATTTTGCTGATCGCCTTATCCTTGCTGGTGAGTGTATTTGGCCAGCTGTTATACGAAGGTTTTCCGCGCTTATTTGATGCCAATCTGTACACCAACTTCCCTTCGCGTCACGCGGAAAAGGCCGGAATTTTATCGGCTTGGGTTGGCACCAGCTTGGTGATGTTAGTCACCGCGTGTATCGCCATTCCTTTTGGTGTCGCTGCCGGTCTGTATTTGGAAGAATACGCGCCCAAAAACTGGTTAACCAACATCATTGAAATCAATGTCAGCAACTTGGCCGGTGTCCCGTCGATTATTTATGGCTTATTGGCTTTGGGCCTGTTTATTTATGGATTTGGTCTTGGCGAAAGCATTATTACCGCAGGTTTGGTTCTCGCGCTTTTGATTTTGCCTGTCATTATCGTTGCCACCCGTGAGGCGATTCGCAGTATTCCTCAAGAATTGCGTGAAGCGGCTTATGGCCTTGGCGCGGATCAATGGCAAACGGTACGTATGTACATTTTGCCTGCGGCTCGCCCTGGCATTTTAACCGGCACCATCGTCGGACTGGCCCGTGCAATTGGCGAAGCGGCTCCGGTCATCACCATTGGCGCGTTAACCTTTATTGCCTTCTTACCGACCTCTCCGTTCCAAGGGGAATTTCCTTTTATTAACTTCGAATGGCTATCAAGCCCTTTTACCTTGATGCCAATTCAATTGTTTAACTGGGTATCACGCCCACAAGCTGAATTTCACGTTAATGCTGCAGCGACCGGCGTCGTACTAATGGCCATGACCATTATGATGAATGGTATCGCTATTTACATCCGCTACCGTCTACGCCGTAATCTAAAATAAGAGTGAACCAAATGATGACTACAACTAGTGCAAACACCATGAGCCAAACGACACCGACCGCGTCAGTCAAAACACCACAGCCTGCAATGGCAAGTGCAGCGCAAATCCAACAAGACAATTTGCGCGCTGAGGTGAAAGATCTCAACTTCTGGTACGGTGGTAAAGTCCAAGCCCTTCACGGTGTGAACTTGCCGATTGCCGACAAAAAAATCACCGCTTTGATCGGCCCATCTGGTTGCGGTAAGAGTACCTTATTGCGCAGCTTTAACCGCATGCACGACTTATACCCAGGCAATAAATACCAAGGTGAAATTCTACTTCACCCTGGGGCGAATAATTTAATCAATATGGACCCCGGCTTGGTGCGTTTAACCGTAGGCATGGTGTTCCAAAAACCCAACCCATTCCCGAAAAGTATTTATGAAAATGTCGCGGCGGGTTTGCGCATTCGCGGGATTAAAAATAAAGCCGATATCGATGAGCGAGTCGAAACCTCACTGCGCGGCGCAGCGTTGTGGGATGAAGTCAAAGACCGCCTAAATAGCTCTGCTTTTGGCCTATCGGGAGGACAGCAGCAGCGCTTGTGTATTGCTCGCGCGTTGGCGCCCATGCCAGATTTGTTGTTGCTCGACGAACCGACATCGGCGCTAGACCCTATCGCTACCGCCAAAATTGAAGAGTTGCTCAGCGAGTTACACAAAGAGACGACCGTACTCATGGTGACTCACAACATGCAACAAGCTGCCCGTATTTCACATTACACCGCGTATATGCACATGGGTGAGATGATTGAATTTGCCCCAACCGATCAACTCTTTACGACACCAAGTAAAGAAAAAACCCGTGATTATATTACCGGTCGATTTGGGTAATCTTAGCGATGGTCTCTCATACACTGAGTAATTTTGACCGAGATCTCAATGGTATTCGAACCGAGCTCAATGCCATGGCAGAGAATGTGCAGTTTCAGTGTCAACAAGCGCTGCAGGCCTTGTTAAACCACGACGCCTCTATTGCAGAGGCGGTTGTGGCTAAAGATACACTGACCAATCAATCGCTCAAAAAAATCGAAGGCCACAGCACCAATGTGTTGGCCAGACAACAAGCGGTTGCCGATGATCTGCGCTTTATCTTGTGTTCGATGCGCATTGCCCCTCACCTTGAACGCATTGGTGATTACGCCAAATCGACCGCGCTCAAATCGGAGCACTTTCCAAATGGCTTACCGGCGCAGTGGCGTGAAAAACTTGAGCGTATGCAACGACACTTGCTGACCATGTTTGATCATGTCATGCAGTCGTATAACAGCAAAAATTTGGCTCAAGCTGGGGTAGTGTTTGAAGGCGATGATACGTTAGATGTCTATTATCAAGACATTTACATCAGCTTAATCGATACCATTCAACAGGGGCAAGGGAGCAGCAAACAATGGGTAGAATTGCTGTTTATTGCCAAGAATTTTGAACGCGCTGGCGATCATGTCAAAGACATCTCTCGCGATGTGCAGTTTATGATTCGCGGTCACCTCACTTAAGACTCTCTGTTTGTTCTAATAACAAACCGGCCAAAGCAGACAAGCGCTTTGGCCGGTTTTTAATCTAAACTCAAGCGTGAGTCGATAAAGTCCAAAAAGGCCGATACCCGCCTAGACAGTGTGGTGGATTTATAGTACACCGCGTTGACTTGCTCACGATGTGAGCCCATCACTCTTTGTTCGTGAAACAAGCTCACCAGTCGGCCGGCGGCAATGTCTTGCTTGACCATAAACCCCGACAGACAAGCAATGCCATTGCCCGCTAACACCAACTGGCGCACGGTTTCGCCATTGCTCGAAATCAAGTGGGGCGGCTCATGCATTACAAAGCCCTTCAACGGCCATTGGTTGAGGACTTTGGCCCCCGATAACGCAATCAAATGATGTTGACTGAGCTGCTCGACCTCACTGGGAACCCCCGCCTTGTTTAAATAATCGGGCGAGGCAACAATATACAGTGGGCTGTACCCCAAACGCCGAGCGTGCAGTGTCGAGTCTGTTAGCTTACCGATGCGAATGGCAATGTCGGTGCGGTGTGCTAACAGATCAACAAACCCTTCATTTGAAGTTAATTCCAGATCAATCCCTGGGTACAAGGCTTTAAACTCGGCCACTAACGGGACGATTTGGTGCAGAATAAATGGGCTCGCGGCATCGACGCGCAACCGACCTTTAGGCAGTGTTTTTTTCGTCAATAACTCTTCTTCAGCCAACGTCAAAACATCGAGCCCTGAGCGTACCCTCTCGATAAATTCGCGCCCCTCATCCGTCATTTCTACTCGCCGCGTGGTGCGGTTGAGTAAGCTGACCCCAAGTTTCGATTCAATGTGATTAACCGCGCGTGACACTTTCGCCACTTGCACATTCAGTTTATCGGCTGCCGCTGAAAAACCGCCGCAATCCACCACGGCCAACAACATCAATAACTCATCAGAACGTGATAACACCGCGCCTCCAGTCTGTCATACTCAATATTTTATTAGCTATAATAATTACAAAAGTGTTTTGTTATAACAACTATTTTTGACAACAATAAAGCCGCGCATAATGCCCCCATTCCTTCCTAACACTTTAAGAGAGAACATTATGCCACTTGCATTATTGGCATTGACGCTAAGCGCCTTTGCTATTGGTACCACGGAATTCGTCATCGTTGGGCTGATCCCAACCATGGCCAATGACCTTAACGTCTCCTTGCCCTCGGCAGGGTTATTAGTCAGCTTGTACGCATTAGGCGTGGCAGTCGGCGCTCCTGTGCTCACCGCCTTAACCAGTCGCTTTCGCCGTAAACCGGTGTTATTAGCGGTCATGAGTTTGTTTGTTATCGGTAATATTGTCGCTTGGCAATCACCGAATTACCAAACCCTGATTACGGCACGTATTTTAACCGGCCTGGCTCACGGCGTTTTTTTTTCTATTGGATCAACGATTGCGACCAGCCTGGTTGCCAAAGACAAAGCCGCCAGTGCCATTGCCATTATGTTTACCGGTTTAACCGTTGCTTTGGTCACTGGGGTGCCTTTAGGGACTTGGATCGGACAGCACTTTGGTTGGCAAACCACCTTTTTTATCGTCGCCATTTTGGGGCTGATCGCCTTAATAGGCAGCGCTATTTTGATCCCTCGTCGCCTCGCCCAGCCTAAGCCGACCCGTTTGTCATCGCAGTTAAAAGTACTGGCCGAGCCAAGATTATTACTCTTGTATTTGATCACCGCCTTTGGCTATGGCGGCACGTTTACCGCGTTTACTTACCTAGCGCCTATCTTGCAAGAGATTACCGGCTTTAGTGGTAATGCCATCAGTATCATCATGTTGGTTTATGGTGTTTCCGTCGCTGTCGGCAACATTTGGGGCGGTAAATTGGCCGATAAGTGGGGACCAGTCAAAGCCTTAACCACCATTTTCATTGGCTTGGCTGGGGTATTATTGCTATTTAACGTTACGGCTTATAACCCCGTACTTGCAGTATTAACCATTTTAATTTGGGGCGCGTTTGCCTTTGGTAACGTACCAGGGCTGCAAGTTTACGTGGTACAACTGGCAGAAAAGTATGCTCCCGATGCCGTGGATGTGGCGTCTGGCCTCAATATCGCCGCTTTCAATGTTGGTATTGCTATCGGCTCGATTGTCGGCGGCTCTGTAGTGGAGTCACTGGGCCTAATGAATACGCCTTGGATTGGTGCTATCGGTGTCTTTATCGCCTTACTACTCACGCGATTTAGCGGCGTACTCGATAAAAAGCCCCCTATGCGTACCGTCTCAAACTAGTCTGTTCCCGAAGCCAAATGAGGGTTACTTGAGAAAGGTTTAAATACCAGCCCATAATGAAAAAAAACGCGTTAGGCAGTGCTTTGCCTAACGCGTTTTTGTGACAGCGTCACTTAAACCTTCGCGCTGCTGATCAGATTTCAAATGGCGCGGATATTAGCGCTTCCACTTGCTCTGCGACATTCAGTAAATGCTGATCACAACCGTTGGCCATAGTGAGCATCAAACCTGAAGAGAGGCTGTTTGCGACCATAGGTAATGACACACTACAGGCATCGGCGACATTGGCGACACTGGTGTTTCGCAAACACATCAAATTGAGCTCGTTATACCCTTGCTCAGATTCCAAATCGGCAAACTTAGGCGCGTTAATTGCCACCGTCGGCATCAACAAGACTTTATCTTTAAACTGATGGGTAAACTGTGCAATTAATTGCGCTCGTAACTGCAAGGACTGTTGGAACTCAGCGTCACTCACTTGCTCAGCTTTAGCCAGCCGCGATTTCACCCTTGGGTCGAGATCATCGCTGTCGAGCGCAAAGCGCTCGGCGTAATAGCGACTGCCTTCAACGGCTGAAAAATGCCATATGGGTAAGGCTTTATAATCTTCGAACCAGCTTACCTCTCGCTTTTCAACCGCATACCCCGCCTCAATCAGGCGTTGTACCGCCTCATCAAAACGGTGAGCAACATCAGCATCCATACCATCAAAACCAAAATTGGTGGGTACGACAAAGGTCGGTATGCCGTCGAGGGCATGATCGCTCAAGACCAGCTCTGACATGACTTGCCAGGCCAGACGACAATCTTTCACACTGCGAGCGATAGGCCCAACACTGTCTAAAGAGTCAGATAAAGGCAAACACCCTTGTCGTGGTACTGACGATTGCGAAGGTTTAAATCCAACTAAGCCACAAAAAGCCGCAGGGATACGCAACGATCCTCCCGTATCGGTCCCTAAGGCGATATCGACAATACCCGCCGCCACCGACACCGCACCGCCACTGGTCGAACCGCCCGGTATGCGTGTTTCATCAAGTGGGTTTTTCGCTGTACCATAATGTGGATTGAGCCCCAAACCAGAATAAGCCAGTTCCGTCATATTGGTATGGCCAACAAGGTGAGCGCCTGCGTTTCTCAAGCGCTCAACACTGATGGCATCTTGACGAGCCAGGTTGTTCTGGAGCAATTTGGTCCCCATCGTGGTGCAGTAACCCTTGACATCAAAGGTCGACTTGATCGATATCTTTTTGTTGCTCAATGGCCCTGTTATTGTCTCACCGGTTGGGTGAAACAATTGGTAAAAAATAGCGGGATCCGCTCGCGCAATCTTTTCAGACAATCGTTCGGATAAGTCCTCGGCGTTGACGTGTGAAACCATAATTCTTCCTCAAGAAACGACTGAAAGCTCATCGGCTTGGTAGCAAAGTGTCAGGGTGCGATCCAATACCGGGTCATAGGCCTGCATCTTAAATTTCGGCGTTCGTCTCACGCCGCCAATCGCGCCAAACGTGCCACACAACATGGCACTATTGTCTGGTAATTGTGCTTTGTCGATGAGCTCTGTCAATGGACGAATCGCCGCTAATGTCCCCTCTTGATACAACACCCATCCCTCGCCTTCATCAAGCCAAGACGCCAGTTGGATTTGCTCTAAGTGATCAACAATGTCACCCCAAGGCCAAAGTTCATCACTGATGGGTTTCGAGCACACTTGCTTGGAGTGAGCAACGGAAAACGCTTCGAGCTCTCGGTCGGTATGATCAGAGGCAATGCCAAAAAAGTACTCACCGCCTTGGCGAACCACCACCGGCTCCACTTCTCCTGAGGTGCCCGCACTGAGCACTTGGATAGAATCAGAGGTAGTTAACATCTGCGAACTGACTTGATAAAACAAAGGAACCGTAGATGGTGGTGCTACGCCAAGCTCGGCCAACTCATCGATATGATGCTGCACTGCGGCTTGATCCCGGGCGGTCCACCCCGCAACGATCAAGGTCTTTATTTCTAGATTTTTGTTCATTCCGTTGATTAAAAATTGCATAACACACCTATAAATTATCAGGAAGGTATAAAGAAATGGATGGGAAGGCGATCAGTAACACCACCATCAGCAGCATCACCGCGACATAAGGCAAACTGCCGAGAATAACATCGGTAATTTTTCCGTTTTTACGAGCTGAGTTGACCACATATAAGTTCAAGCCGACCGGCGGGGTAATGAGTGCCATTTCCACTAAGACGATCATTAAAATGCCAAACCAAATTTTGTCGTAGCCCATTTGCACTATGATCGGCACAACGATTGGGATCGTCGCGACCATCAAAGATAAGGTTTCGATAAAGAAACCCAGAACGATGTACATCAAGACAATAATCAACAAAGTAGACAAAGGCGTTAAACCCAAACTTTCAATCGTGGTTTGCAACACTCGACCTATCCCTGCTGCGGTCATGGCAAAGTTAAGCACATAAGCACCTAATACAATCAGCATGATCATCGCGGTAATACGAATGGTGCCTTTTAGCGCCTCAATGAGCATATTGTGGCTGTATTGTCGGTAACTCAAAGCCAACACCAGCGAGAAAATCACCCCCAGTGCGGCGGCCTCGGTCGGCGTTGCCCAGCCAAGATAGATGGAACCGATAATGCAAATGAGCAGCAAAATAATCGGCACTAAATCGGGTAGTGAAGCGAATTTCTCTCCCCATCGGCTGTATTGACGCGGGCCGCCTAACGCGGGCCAAATGGAACAGAGCACAATGGTCACCAGCATGAACATTAACGCCATGGCCAAACCAGGGACAATACCGGCTAAGAACAACTTAGGGATCGAGCTTTCGGTCAAAAAACCATAAACAATCAAATTAATCGACGGCGGAATTAAGATACCCAAGGTCCCGCCTGCGGCAATCGAGCCGGCAAAAAGCTTTTGGTCGTAACCAAGCTTCGCCGCTTGCGGTGTGGCGACCGTCGCCACCGTAGCTGCCGTCGCAACGGATGACCCCGAGGTCGCCGAGAACATGGTCGACGTCGCAATGTTGGCGTGAATTAATCCACCCGGTAACCAAGCCACCCATTTGTTCAGCGCCATGTAGGTGCGCTCAGCGACGCCCGAACGCAATAAGATTTCACCAATCAGTACAAAAAGTGGGATAGCGATTAAGGTGGCATGATTAGACGATGACCAAAGAACTTGTCCCAGCCCTTTCATTAAAGGGAAAAAGCTGTAGAAATGGTCGATGCCAAATGCCAATAAAAACAATACAATACCAACAGGTATCGTCAGGGCTAACAAACCCAGTAACCCGGTTGAGGTAAATAGGATCATACTTCAGACTCCGTTCCAATTACCTTGTCCACTTGCTCAAATCGTTGAGTAAGAAAATAGTAAACGCCTACCAATAACAACACTGTTGAGGACAGGGCGAACCAACACCAACCCAACATCCATATCGTCTGTGGGATCACCAAAGGCACTTCGAGAGCGGTGTTAGACAGCGACTGAGAACGAATGCTTTTTTCAACCACGGTCGTCACTTTTAGCGCCGCATAAATGGCCACAAACGACACGCTGGCCATGGCCGCTAAGTCGAAAAGGCACTTTACCCTTTGTCCAGCGCGGGCACGCAGTAGATCAATTCTGACATGCGCTCGATGCACCAAAGCGTAGCTTATCCCCCAACTGGTGATTGCGGCCATTAAGTAACCAGATAACTCTTCAGAGCCGCTAAAATGTATTCCCAGGGCTCTCAGTACAATTTCCAGGCTAGTCAAACCAACGCCGACTAACAGTGCGATGCCGGCGATGATCGCTACCCCATTGTTGACTCGCTTAACGAGCGTAATAATAGGGCTCATTGACTTATTCCTTGTTGGCGGTTAACCCAACCACTTGACCGACGCTGGCATTCCACTGCTTGGTCCACTTGTCACCGGCGCGTGTAGACCAATCCGGTAACACATTGGCTTCAACCAATTGGCGAGCTTTGTTCTTATCCGCATCACTGGCTTTGACTAAGGTCATGGTGCGCGTATCGCCTTTGCTACACTCGCCATTGCCAGTCAAACACGCAATGTCTTCTTGAACGGATTTTTCGGCATCTTGCCAAGCGGGTTGCTCAAATTGCTCGCTGACTTGGCTTTGTATCAAGGTTTGCTGATCAGGCGACAGCGATTGCCACTTGTCTAGGTTGATTGCCGTGACCACAGGATCCCAACCACCAATCGGCAAATCTAACAAGTACTGACTCACTTCCCACCACCCGGCACTGTAGCCAGAACCGGCGCCGGTCACCGCACAATCAATCACGCCGCGTTGCAAAGCGCCGGGGACTTCACCAAAGCTAATGTTGACACTTTGTGCCCCAAGCGCCTCTAAAAATTTCGCCGTCATACGCCCTGAAGCGCGAATTTTCTTGCCCGCTAAATCGTCTAGGCCTTGGATCTCTGACTTACAAAACACCACCTGAGGCGGATAAGGGGCAATGGCTAACAGCTTGGCATTGAATTGATTTTGGTAAATTTCATCCACCATAGGGCGAGCAGCATCCACAACCGCTTTGAACTCTGACACTGTGGTCGCGGTTAAAGGCACATCGAGCGCTTCCAGGGCCGGTGCATCAGAAACGGCATAATCGGCCACCGTCATCCCGACATCAAACACCCCGTCACCGAGCATGCGAAACACATCACCGCCACCAATGCCCATCTGATCATGAGTCGTCATCTGTACGGCAAATGCATTGTCACTCGCTTTGGGTAGCGTTTCGGTCCAAAAAGGTTGTTCGTACTGTTTGTACAAAGGCAAGCTACTCCAACTGCCCACGACAGCTAAGGTTTCATTGGCCATTAACGAGGAGGAGCCGGCCAATAGCGCGATGGCAACAAGAGTACGGGCCGTAGACGGCAAGGTTGAGGTTGGGAGCACAGTAGTCATACATTGATTCCTTTCAATTGAACGTGTGAGATTTAACCAAGTTGTTTTTACACTTTCAGTGTCGGTGTCACTACCAATAAAGTCAAATCATCATTTTTTTTCTGCTATGATAAATTTAATTTATCACATAGCTCGAAAGAGTTTGGACGCTTCGATGACGTTTGAACAATTAAAAACCTTCAGTCGCGTGGTGCGACTTGGCGGTGTGCGCAAAGCCGCTCTCGAAATGCATTTGACCCAACCTGCGGTATCCGCCCGTTTAACCGCTCTAGAGCAAGAGCTTGGCGTGTTGTTACTCAACCGACAAAAAAGTGGCGTGACACCGACCAAAGAAGGGCTGTTGTTGTTGGCTCACGCTGAAAAAATCGAAGCCAATATCGAACAAATCAGAAAAGATTTGATCCCTAAACAAGAAATTGTTGGCGTGTTAAGAGTGGGCGTTGCCGAGACCATTGCCCGCTCTTGGTTGTCAGAGTTTTTAGCTGAGCTTAGAGAATGCTATCCGAAAGTCATGATCGAGCTCAGTGTCGATGTCTCTCACCACTTGCGAGATCTGTTACAGCACCGGCAGATGGATTTGGTGATCTTGATGGGCCCGCTGCCCGAAGGCAATGTTGAAAACTTATCACTGCCGCCTTTTGAACTGGCGTGGTATTGCGCGGCGAGTGCGTCAATCACCAATCTGAGCGCACAACCGATTATCACTTTCCCAAAGGTTTCGAGACCTTATAAAGAATTGGTCGCTCAATTGCTTGAACGTTATGGCGATCCTGGGCAAATTTTCTCATCCACAACCTTGTCGACCAGTTTGGAAATGGTGTCTGCTGGGATCGGGATTGGGGTGTTACCGGTTTATTTGGCTCAGCCATTAGAGCAAAGTGGTAAATTAAAACGATTTGACCCCGGTTGGAAACTGTCTTCACTGCAATTTACGGCGTCTTATCTCAACGACCCTACCGATCACCTGGTCGCTGAAATTGCCAAAATGGCGCAAAAACAAGCCTATCAATACGCGCTACAACACGATGGGTTATCCTCGGATTGGTGATCAAAGCGAGCACGTGCAAACCAGTTATTCACGCAAAGCAAATTCGCGATTTAGCCGGTCGGTGATGAGCATCTTACCCGGAGCGTGGGTAATACAAAAAGGCGGTTTACTGCGGCGAATGGCGTTTTGTGGTGTCACCCCACAAGCCCAAAACAGCGGGATCTCGTGCGGCTTCATGTCCACCCTATCACCATAGTCAGGGCAATTGAGATCAGCAATGCCGATCAAGCTCGGATCCCCCATATGAATGGGCGCACCGTGCGCTTTGGGAAAACGACTGGTGATTTGAATTGCCTCAATCGCGTCTTTGGCAAGAAATGGACGCATCGACACCACATAGTGACCTTGAAATCGGCCAGCACTTTGGCACGGTAAATGAGTGTTAAACATTGAGACGTTTTTGTTTTGCTCAATGTTGCGCACACTCAGGCCCGACTCGATTAAGGCTTCTTCAAACGAAAAGGAGCAACCCAGCACAAAAGTGACCAGGTCGTCACGCCAGTGCTGCTGTAGATCTGCCACTTCAGCCTGGTATTCGCCGTCTTGGAAAAGGTGGTACTGAGGTACATCGGTCTTAATATTGATATCGTCGCCAAGCGCCTTGATATAGGGATTGCCGGCTTCTCCAACCGCAATCAAGGGGCAAGCCACTGGGTTGCGTTGGCAAAACAACAAAAAGTCTTCGGCCCAATCTTCGGGTAAAATAACCAAATTGGCCTGTAGATACCCTTTCGCCAGGCCACTGGTGGTGCCCTGAAATTGATTACTGCGGATTTTTTGACGCAATTCTAATGCCGTCATACCCTACTCCTTTAGGTTTTATTGGCGTTTCGCTGTTCATGCTACCCTTGCTCAGGCGAATCTATCATACTCAATCAAACAATTATCCGTCCATGTCGGTTCGGTAGCGCCATTGCTGAAAACGAGCGCGTTGCTCACTGCATTGAGCTAAGGTGAGATCTTTAATTTGATGATCGGAGGTGCCATTACGACCGCGTCGGGTATCTAGTGATGCAGTAAAACACAAGGATTGGTCACTGACTGGTCGCAAGGTGCCATCCTTTGCCAGCACAATTTTTTGTCTTGGGTCGTCAGCGCATGGCGCCAAGCTCACCGTGCTGCCTGCCTTGATGTCTTCAACTTGAGCACACACGTCAAATTTAGGCATATAGAGCTGATGTTTTGCCAATAACTCGCTATCAAACATTTGATCGTCACCCAACGCGCCTTTATAGCTGTAACAGGTATGCACTTGTAAACCATCACTTGGCTTAATATTAGGGCCGCCTCCTTTGATATCGAGACAATACCCGTTTAAATAGCCATCCAGGTTATCTTTTAGTACCACTTCAACCTCGGTCGCTTTCACCGACGTTGACAAACACATTACCACTACGCTTAGCGCCGTCACCATTGTGTTATGCATGATCACCTCTCTTGTAATGAACACATTCAATATAAAGACTCTACATAGTGATGTCTATTTTTCGTTCAGGCGTTAATAGCCAAGCTATCAATAGAGCAAATCAATGATAAAACGGTGAATGATAACTTAAAAAAGTGTGACTTTACACAAGGTTATGAGGAGATATCACATTAAAATCACTCCACATTTTCCATAACCGTTTATACTTAAAACAGACCCTTTAGGCTTGAGTTACACAATGAAAGATCACCTCGAATTTAATTTATACCAACAAGTACTCGATATATTACCCACCCCCGTTTTGATCAAAGATCACAGTCTTCGTTACGTCTTTATCAACACAGCATTTGAGCAACTTTTTCAAGTTGAAAGGGAAAATATCATTGGCCATTTAGATTCTGAAGTGTTCAAAGATCGTCAAGTGTCGCAATGTAATGGCGGTGACCTAAGGGTTTTAGCCACAGGTGACATAGATGAAGCGTACGAAAGTGTGTTTAATCGCGAAGGGGAACAAAGAGAAGTCATTACCCGCAAGAATCGATTAGTACTGACGACGGGAGAAGTCTTCTTAGTCGGTACCATACACGACATTACCGAAGTCTCTCAAATTAATCAAAAATTACTCGCCAGCCAAACCAAGCTCAAATATCAGTCTCAACAGCTTGAAATTATGGCCGCAACCGACCCTTTAACCGGTTGCGATAACCGGCGCTGTTTAGAAACAAAATTGCCGTCATTATTTGCGCAAGCTAACAATAACGGCGGGCTATTAGCGCTCGATATTGACCACTTTAAACGCATCAATGATTCATTCGGCCACCAAATGGGGGACGTCGTGCTTAAAACCTTCACCGATATCATTCGTGCACAAATTTCTGAAAAAATCCCATTTATCCGTATGGGGGGCGAAGAGTTTTTACTCGCTTACCCCGGTGCGACATACGAGGAGCTCAGCCATTTAGCGAACACCATTCGCGAACGCGTGGCATCCTACGACCAATGGCCAGTAAACGCGCCCCTTTCTATCACGGTCAGTATTGGTCTGTCACACTCTACACATCAAGAAAATTGGCATCTTGAAAGCTTAATTCATCAAGCAGACGAAGCGCTTTATCAAGCCAAAGATCAAGGTCGCAATCGCGTCATCACCGCACACACGGCAGGCCAATAAAAACCCAATGGCAACCTAGTTGGTTGCCATTGGGGTATGCGCCAATAAAAATTGTCTCTTATTGTTCACTGGGTAAATTTAAAAACGCCGCCCCGCGTACGCCCCCCGAGTCACCAAACTGAGCCGCAACAAATTTTGGCGCTTGGACACCAGGCATGAGCTCTGGCTGAATGTGAGACGCTAATTTGTCAATCAGCCACGTAAAATTGGACAAACCGCCGCCAAACACCACAATATCTGGGTCGAGAATCGTGATGATACTGGCTAGGGATTTTGACAACACAGACATAAAACGGTCTACGTGCTCACACGCTTTGCCCTCGCGCTGTGAAAATCGTGCCACTATCTCTTCTGCGCTCAATTGCTCCTGATAATACGCGTGATAGAGCTTTTCGAAGCCCCGTCCCGATAAATACGCATCCAAACAGCCTTTTTTGCCACAACCGCACTCAAACAGAGGCGGGTTTTCGCCTAACGCCCACCAAGCATCGATCGGCAAACGCGTGTGACCATACTCCCCCGCCATATGATTATGCCCTGAAATAATTTTCCCATGGTGAACGATGCCCGTGCCACACCCCGTGCCGAGAATCACGCCAAGTACGGTGGTCATCCCTTGACTGTGTTCAGCGTGAGATTCAGATAACGCAAAACAATTCGCGTCATTTTCAATTTTGATCGGTCTTAAGAGCAAGGCTTCGAGATCGGGGCCTAAACATTGCCCATTCGCGGCGGGCACATTCACCGTCTGCACCTTCCTGGTGACCGCATCCTCTATGCCGGGAATACCGACACCGATGCTTCCTTGGGTATTAAATTGCTTATCCGCCTCTTGAGCCAGTTGGACGACGGCATTGAGCAGGGCTTGGTAATCCTTGGTTGGCGTGGCCACCCGCTTTTTATGTACCGCTTGTTGTGCTGAATCGAAAACACACAATTCTATTTTGGTGCCGCCGATGTCAAATCCATACAGCATATCTGCTCCTGTTATACTTTGCTAAGTTCAAGTCAAGATAAGGCGCTGACCTAAACTGACGGTCACATATCCGAGTACTCACGACCTCACGATCAAAGAATACTCGGACATCAGATTGTTCAATCGCCTATTGTTTTACCAAGCTTAAACATTCGATGACAAGACCGGGTTTAAACCATTCCAGTTCAACCGTGTATCCACCTGGCTCTAAAGAGACGGTGATCCCTTCAATATCAACCGGCTTTCCTTGGGTACCATTGGTCATCACTGACATCGCATAATGACCGTTAAAACTGACACTGCAAGCCGATTGTGCCAATGCATCCCTTGAATAGACGACCTTAGCCACGATCTTGTATTGACCGGCTTGCTCGACCCGTAAACGGATGCGTTGATGGCTCGACTGAGAACGAGTGACCTCACCTTGGTGGTGATTAATACAAACCTCGGGCGTGAAGTTTGTCTCTTCACTGGCCACAAAGTGCTTGACCGGCTGATAACGAACTAACGGCCTTTGCATGGCTGGGGTTGTCAAAATAAACCGGCAAATGTTGATTGCACTGCGCTGCAGTTCGCCAAGCGTTAACTGCCCTTGCTCTAAGCCACTGAGCGTATTGTCATTCATGGGGTTTTGCTCTGCTCTGTCATTTTCCACCACCATGTAAAGATCGTTTTGCGCTCTGACCATGTGCGCGGTATTGGACAACGCCGCTTCGCCTCCGTCGACCGGATGATTCATTTTCGCCCACCAATCACTCATCACAATACCATCAAATTGCCATTCGTGGCGCAAAATATGGGTGGTTAAGTCGTAATGAGACGCCGACCAATAATGGTTAACTGGGTTGTAAGCCGTCATGATGGATCTCACTTTGCCTTGCTTGACCGCCATCTCAAACGGCTTTAAATGCAACTCACGCAAAGCCCGCTCCGACAATTGGCTTTCCACATCATGACGCTTGGTTTCTTGATCGTTGGCACAGAAGTGTTTGACGGTCGCCGTCACCCCCGCAGAGTCCAGCCCTTGAATTTGCGCAATGGCTATCGCGCCGGTCAAGAAGGGGTCTTCGGAAAAATACTCAAAATTACGACCATTGAGCGGATGTCGGTGCAAGTTGATGCCAGGGCCAAGCAAATTATCGATCTGATACGCCTGCATCTCTTGGCCTAACGCGCGGTAAAGGGCTTGGTTAAGCTCGGGATTCCACGTACAACTTAATAAGGTGCCAATCGGGACCTGTGTGGCTTTATGGCCACTGTCTAGCCGAATACCTGATGGGCCATCACTACAACACACTAATGGTATGCCCAAATCAAATAATGAATCACTCACTCCGCCAAAGGTTGCCGCCGTCCCCGGGGTAACTTTCGGACTGCACATGCCTTCACCGCGAACCAAGGTTGCGAGCTGCTCTTTGCTCATTTGCGCGACAAAGTCAGTCAACTCGGCGTGGCCATCTCGGACATCAGCCAATCGTATCCCCCGCTCGCCAGTGATGCTCAACGCTGGCGGCAACGCCCTTTTAATGCGTTTTTCAAGGCAATATTGCCGAGTCGGGACCGGCTCGTAACGGGCGTTATATGTCCTATCGCTCAGTTCTTCACCTGGTCGCAAACGTTCAAAAGCCACCAGCGGTGCCATCGCCGACTGCTTTTTATCGACCACTAACGTCGATGAAAGTGACCAACAAGACGGCAATAGACTCGCTTGTTTTACGCTGTTACCCAAATAGAACCGATACTCGCCTGCTTCGAGTACCTCACAAAAGCGGTGGCCTGATACCCCACTATCGTCGTACGATGCCAAACTTGACACTGGCACCGATAAAGACAAGCTCTGCTCACCACCAGGGGCAATATTGGCCGTTTTTTGAAAAGCCACTAAAACTCGAGCCGGTTTACCAAGCTGCCCCTGCGGCGCTTGGCAATACAGCTGAACCACTTCTTTACCGGTAAACGTGTCACCATTATTGCGCACGGCAATATCAAAGTGCAGCACCTCATCACGTCCTTGGCCCTCGGTTCTAAAGCCAGACAACTGGGTGGTAAAATCGGTGTAAGACAAACCAAAACCGAATTCAAATTGCACGCGATCAGGGGCAAAGGTTTCAAAATATCGATAGCCAACATAGATATCTTCGCCGTATTGATTCGCCTTGATACCGCCAAAATGCGGGTCGGAGGGGTAGTCACTGAGTTGATAAGCAATGGTGTCGCACAGCTTTGCGCTCGGGCACACTTGACCAGACAGCACATCAGCCAGTGCATGGCCGCCTTCCATACCCGCAGCCCAACTGTACAACACCGCTTTAATGGTTTCGTGGTGAGGAGTACTCGTTAACCAAGACATGTCGATAATATTGGTGACGTTTAATACCACCACGACCTGTTGAAAAAACTGGCAGCACTGGGTCAGTAAGCCTTGCTCGGTGTCGGTTAAAAAATAACTGCCGGCTTTGGCTTGATTGTCTTGATCTTCACCCGCCGTACGCCCTATCACCACGATGGCGACATCCTGCGAATGGCAATAACGGCGCAGTAAATCGCTATCAATGGGCATTTCTTTTTGAAACCACGGCTCGGTCGCCCAACCGCCGCCGCCGTCATCAAACGGGTTTTCAGCCACCCAGTCTTGATATAGCGACGCCAGCGGTTGATTAAGCGTTAGACCAGGCTGTTGGCGAAGGCCGTCAATAATGTTAACCGCATAGGGGACATTAACCGCGCCACCAGAGCCGGTTCCACTGCGATACGTATCTAGTTGGCAGCGGCCAAACACCGACACTCGTTGATCCGGTGAACACGGCAGCACACCATCGGTATTTTTAAGTAACACCATCCCCTCCGCAGCCGCTTGGCGACTGAGCGGAGCTATGGCTTGTTGAGCGAAAAGAAAACGATTTTGTTCCATTTTTTTACCTAATAAATTGTTCGTGTCCGCACCTAGAAAGCGCTTTCTTAATTGGCCTCTATTTCGTCCTTGAGACCCAAAACAGACCGATCAGCGTGCGGCCACTGTCTATAAATTATTGACGGAGCCACGAAGCCGGGATATCAACTTCGATGCGTTCTATATCCCCATTACGAGCAAAGACACGTTCACTCACCTCACGGCTCAGCGGCAGCGAACCATTCTCAATGACCGATGAATCACGAAAATAGAGACGACACTGGCCTTGCCCATTGACACTGAGACGATAAATAAACGGCACTTGGCAATACGTGAAGGCCAAACACCCGGCTGGCAACGCTATGGTTTGTCGTTCGCCATTAAGCGACACGTATTCAAAATCTTGAGGCTGGGTTAAGAATTCACTCACCGGCAACAAACTCGGATTAATGTGTATTCGGCCTTGTATAACCTGAATGCCGAGCTCGTTAAAACGAGTCAGAATTTCTTCTTTGACTTGGCCAGTCATACCGGGTTGTTGCGCCCCTGCCTGTTTAGGGGTGTGAGAGTAAGGGTCGGTAGGAAAGGCACCGTAAGTCGCCGGAGTCTTGTTAAAGCCAATGCCTTCGCGAATGCGATAATAATAATCCGCTAACTGGTGGCACTGGGTACTTTGCGCGTCTTTTGCCCGCGCGGCGAGGTAGTTTTCTTGAACTGCCAAGAGCAATTTCGACACCATGTGCCAGTAAATACACCCTAGGCCCTCATAACCAAACATGGTGCCTGAACGCCCCGTGAACTGACGATGATTAAAGACCGATTCATAACACGCCAACACGGTTTCTCTATCCTCTTGTGTAAGCGCCGGATTGTCTTTTGCCATTTGCTCTAGCATGCGCGCGCAGTCACCGGCATTGGCGAACTCAGGGTTAAAGTGATACTGACCATTGATATCGCGCTCAACCAGTCGAGTATCGCGCTCTTCTACCATTCTCGCTAGCCAAGGCAATGTGTGAATTAGGTCAGCCTCAAGGGTATTTTTCTCCATGAACGTGGCCAATGGACGGTCTGGATACAACATAAAACTCTGTTGATCGGGGCGATACAAGTCGCTGTCAAATAGGCGGTCTAACAACTGCACCGCTTGCTGAGCAGACAAAGCCCCCGAACTCAATACCGCCACTTGCCCTTCTAACATGGGGTATAGTGTCTCGACCGACACGTTTTTTCCCATTGGCTTAATGATGTTGTAAGCGTGGTATAAACCATCGGCGCGCTTATTGTGCGCAATGCTGTTATCGATGACCACTAGGCTGGCATCCAGCAAGCTCAGGATCTCGTCTCGCTCCAGAGCGCGTTGCCCAGAGAAACCATCCGGGTAAACCTTAGCTCGGTAAGTGTGGGCAATGTGTTGTAGTGTTTCGAGAAACTCGCCTCGCTCTGTGTCGTTAAGCGGACGTTGCGCCAATTGGCTCGCAGCCTGGGCAAAGTGGTTTTGCAACGCCAATAGCCATTCGGTCACTTCGGTGGACAGACGCACCTCGGCGGGCAGATTGAGCAACATTTTTTGCATAAATACGACATATCGGCGCAGATAATACAAGGTCACCATCGAGAGGCCATTGCCAACAATGGCATTATTGGCATCGTTCCACTCCGGTCTTTGGGTATTAAGCCAAATGCCACCATCCACCACCAAATTGCTGAGTTTAGACAACAAGGGAACGAGGATTTTTTCCAATAAACTCACCAAGTAGACTTCACCTTGCTCATCTAACAGTAAGCGTCCGTCACTGCCCATACTGGCTACGCGCTGATCGATCTGCGCTTGGCGTTGATGATCAAATTCAATCGTCTCTTTGGGGTTTTGATACAATTGTTCAACACCACACATCCGATACGGAACGTTGGCGTAACTGTAACAAGCATTCATCAATGCCTGCTGTAACCATTCGGGGTGGTATTGATTGGCCAGTTCGAGAAACTTGAGTAAGTAGATGATTTGATGATCGCCCCAATAGCCAATATTGCTCCATGGGTCATCGGCATCCACCACTTCCCAGTCGATACCGTCTTTGCTAATGCGATATGGGTTGTAGCCATCAAACGTCGATGCATTGACAAACTTAGCGATAAAAGAAGCAATAAAATTGGGGTAACTGAGTGCCAGCGCTTCCCAGTTTTGGAAAATATCGCGCCAATTGCCTTGGTAAGACAATAATCGCTCTCCCGCTTTATTGCGCACTTTGATCTCATAATGATTCCACGGCCGGCTTGGGTCGCCATGCCGACGGCCAAACGTTAACGGCAAGTATTCGTAACACAGCCTTTGCAGTTGCTTATCACCGGTGTGTTGCGCTTTTTTAAGTAAAGTGAGTGACGACAACTCATTGGGTAAGTTATCGAGAAAAAGGTGATGTTTTTTCGCCAAGACACGGTTGGTCTGACCGCACCATTGGCGAAAGTCACTTTTTTCGAGATCGTAGTTATGAGCAAAGATCCCGCCGCGCATGGCATTAAACAAGACATTGGCATAGTGGTGAACCGTGGTCGTTTCTTGTGAGGTTAACTGCCAAGCATCGGCCCCAGACATTAACTTTTTAAGCTGGTCGTGATTCTCTTCAATGCTAAGCTCGATTTGCGCGGCTAAATCGGCAGTGGAATGCAGTGTTTGCTCAAGCGCCGCGATATCGCTGTGGGTTTGATCGATCTCGGCCACAATCCACCACTGCTTAGCGTCGCCAGCATCTAATTGACACGATTGAGTCACAAAATACGCCCCGCGTACGCCACGAGTGTGCCGCTCTGCGCTGATCGATTTGCCTTGGCGAAAAGCCTTGAGCTGAGTGCTCGACAGTAACGTCGGACCTTGCTCAACCCCGACAGAGAACACGGTCGTCGCTCTTAATGATTCGGCTGGCTCCGCTTTATCACTTAAAGCCGCGTACATAGAAAATAATGCCAGTGAGCTGTCGTTCACTCGCTCATTCCATTTATAGGCGTCCACCAATGCACTACGCGTTTGCAATGCCGCCAAGGGGGCCCCGGCCGGCAACAGATTTTGAATGCCATCGAGCAGTTCAATCGACAGTGAAGCGTCGCTGAGGTTGCGCAGCGTGGCATGCCGCACAAAGCCAAACGCCTCACTGGTACACCAGCGATAGCAAAAAGACAGGCCTAACGTATGGTTGATTTCTTCGAAGACAATTTGATCGCCCACGGTGTTTTTATACACATGGCGTTCAACACAATAAAGACCATCATGGTGTGGGTTAAAGGGTTCCCAACAACGCCATTGCTGATCTTGTTCGACTTTGATGATGGTTTTTGAACCGGTATTGTCGGCATTTTCGTGAATATGATCGACTGAGCGGTAGGGAAAGAGCGCATTTTCAGGCCGAATTCTCCCCGCTGTCAGTCCTCCCGTCGAGGAAATAAACAACCAGTGATCACTGGCTGACACTAAGCTAATAAAAAACGCGGGCATCTGATCGACGTGGGTAATTTTATAAAAACGATCGCCGTGGAGATCGACAAACTCACCAGATACAGATTGATTGTTATGTTCCATATTACCACCTAAGAAAGCGCTTTCTTAAACGCTTATTTTTTTAGTTATATAACGGCTCTTATCGGCACTTTTGCTAACGAACCTAGTTCAAGCGACACTCTGCCATACTTTGACAAAGTGATTTTTAGACACTTGGCGAAAATCACTTTGCCACTTTGCACTGACTGAGCGTATTTTCTCCGCCGCTTGTGCGTAATTTGGCTGACTTGCCAACAATTGAGAAAATGGCAAATCGGGATCCGGGACGGCGGAAATTAACAGCTTGGTGTAAGGGTGCTGTGGGTTGCTCAATATTTCTTGTGTCTCTCCCCACTCCACAATCTGTCCTCGATACATGACCGCCGTTTCCTCTGCGATGTAATGTGCCGTAGTTAAATCGTGGGTGATATACAAAAAGCCAATGCCCAACTCCCGCTTCATTTTTTGCATCAAATTGAGAATGCTCAAACGAATCGACACATCGAGCATTGAGGTCGGTTCATCGGCCAAGATCATTTTTGACCCAACCGCCAAAGCGCGCGCCAAATTAATTCGCTGCCGCTGGCCTCCACTCAATTGATGAGGGTATTTTTCCAACACTTCGTTCGGCAACTCAACCAAATCCAGCAGCGATTGGATTTTTTCAGAGATAGCGCGATCCCCCATGCCCTTTTGGTGAATTTTTAACGGCCTCATCAGGTGATGATGAATGGTGTGAGTCGGGTTTAGGGAGCCAAACGGGTCTTGAAATACCATCTGCACCTGGCTTCGATAAGCGAGCTCTTGTTTTCGGCCTTTGATATCATTGATATTTTTACCCTGAAATAAAATTTCCCCTTCGGTGGCGGCGTGCACTTTGGTGATCAGTTTGGCACAGGTACTTTTGCCACAGCCCGATTCGCCCACTAAGGCCAAGGTGCGACCGGTATAGAGATTAAAACTCACGCCTTGCAGTGCGTGAAATTGCGCTTTTTTGGCGAGTGGGCCACCGCTTGAAAAGGTTTTTACGACATTATTGAGTGAGATAAAAGGTTGCTGACTCATTGTATTTCCTCCAAAACCTGATCAAGATCGATACTAGAGCGTCTTCCCTGATGAATATTTGGAAAGGAAGCCCATAACTCTTGGGTATAGGGATGTTGTGGGTGATTGCGAACTTGACTCGCCTGATTTACCTCGACTATTTTTCCATGACGCATAACCGCTATGCGATCGCATAATTGACTCATTAAGGCTAAATCGTGGGTAATAAACAACACAGAGAAACCAAATTGTTCTCGCAGTTGATAAATTTGCTGCAGTATTTCTCGTTGTACTACGACATCCAATGCGGTGGTCGGCTCATCCATAATAATGAGCTGTGGGCTGAGCGCGAGCGCAATGGCAATCACCAGACGCTGGCGCATACCACCACTAAATTGATGGGGGTAATCATTCAGGCGCGACTTGGGAATATTAACAATTTCTAATAGTTCTTCAGCTCTGGCTTTGATGTCTTTTTTGGTCACTTGATTGCCCATGTGACGAACAATCACATCTTCAAACTGCTCTCCGACGGTGATCACGGGGTTGAGGGCGTTCATCGCGCTTTGAAATACCATGGCAATGTCGCTCCAACGTATCGCTTGAAGCGCCTGCGGTGACAAAGATAAAAGATCTTGCTGATCAAAGAGGATTTCACCGTGTGAGATCAAAGCCGGTGGTCGATGTAACTGAGTCAGGGCAAACGCAATGGTGCTCTTGCCACACCCTGACTCACCAGCCAAGCCAAAAATTTCGCCTTTACCAATATCAAAACTCACGCTTTTTACCGCTTGAAACGTGCCTTTTTCCGTAATGTAATCGACACACAACTCGCGGACCTTAATCAGCGGTTGAGGATGAAAGGCATTTTGCTCTATAAAACTCATTGTTTTGCTCCTCTTTTCGCGTCAACCGCTTTTTTGCGCAGCGCCCACAATTTCATATGAGATCCGGTCTTGAGTTTAGGATTGCTGATTTGATCGATGGACATGTTAATCAGCGCTAACGCCCCGCCGGTCATCGCCAAGGCCAGCGCCGGTACCAACATTTCCCACCAAGCTCCGGTATAAAGTGATGAAGACGTTTGTGCCCAATACAGCATAGAGCCCCAACTCACTTGTGTGGCATCACCGAGCCCTAAAATCCCCAGGCCGGCTTCAGCGCCCATGGCGTAAATGACCGTACCAAGAAAGCCACCGAACACGATCGACACTAAGTTGGGCAAAATTTCGACTAAAATAATGCGTATTTTCGATTCACCCATCACTTCAGATGCGATAATAAACTCTTTGTTGCGCAGTGCCATGGTTTGCGAGCGAATGACACGCGCCCCCCAAGGCCATGAGGTAATTCCAAGCAGAACGGTGATGACCATCGACCCGACCTGCCCCAAAAAAGCCGCCAACACGATAAGCAATGGCAATTGTGGAAAAACCAAAAACACATTGGTTAGGAAGTTGAGCCACTCATCGGTTTTTCCCCCCAGATAACCGGCGGTAATGCCCACTGCGACGGCGATACCCATCGCAATCAAGCCTGCAAAAAACGCCACAGAAAGGCTTTTTCGCGCGCCGTAAAGCACCTGACTAAACACATCGCGTCCACTGCGCGTGGTGCCCAAGACGTGCTCCGCATTCGGCGCAACATGGGGGCGTCCCGTGCGTTTGTTGGGATCGTATTGAGTGAGTAAAGGCGCCGCTAACGCGCACAGTAAAATCACCGTGATCAATCCACCGCCTATCATGCCGGTGTAATTGCCCTGGAAAAACGCTTTGACCTTAGCGCTGAACAATAGCGCACTGCGCCATCGCGAAGTCGGTTTCATATCGGAGTCACTCGTGTTAGATGATAGTGAAATACTCATATAGGGTTCCTACTTAGAAATTCGAGGATCAAGCCAAACGTACAACAAGTCGGCAATCAGGTTCGCCGTTAACACCGCCGTCACTAAGATAAGTAAAATCGCTTGTATCAATGGGTAATCCCTGGCCATGATCCCTTTGAGCAAAATATTGCCAAGCCCTTGGTAGTTAAACACCACTTCCGTCATGATCGAGCCGGCAAAAGAAAAGCCGATTGCCATGGCAATCGCTGTGGCCACCGGTAGGATTGCGTTGCGTCCGGCGTAGCGAAGCATGACTCGGTAGGAGCTCAACCCTTTGGCTTCGGCCATGGTGACGTAATCTTCACCGAGAACATTGATCATCGCATTGCGCATATTAAACACCCAAGTGGCGATCCCAACGACAATCATTGAGCCCATAGGTAAAATTGCATGTTTGGCCACACTGCCAATAAATTCCCAAGTCAACCCAGGATCAATTTCGGGATCATAAGTGTAGGCCAGGGGTAATAATTCCAACTTCAAGCCAAAAAAGTAGAACAACAATAACGCCGTGACGATATAGGGAAAATTACTTATAAACGCCAGTATCGGCGGAACCCATTGGCCAAATAATCCGTCTCGTCGATACGAGGCATACGTACCAATACTGACCCCAATGATCAGCGACACAATTAACGAGCCCAAGGCAAGAAACAGCGTCCAAGGCAACGCCATGCCAACGACAGTGGTCACATCGATGGGGAACATCAATACCGAGGGACCGAGGTTGAGTGTAAAAACGCTGTGTAGATACGCGATGTATTGTTCAAATAACGAGCCATCGACAAAGCCATACATTTCTCTGACGGCGTCCATCTGCGAAAGATCCATTTTACCCTGGGCCGCAGCGAACATGGCTTCAATCGGATCGCCAGGCATGAGCCTTGGAAGGTAAAAGTTAAACGAGATGGCAATCATAAATGCAGTAAAATAAAAGCCGAGCCTTCTCAAAATAAAGTTCATAATTTGGTTTCCTTTTGCTTTGAGCGCTTTGGTGAACCGCCATATGACAGAGCCAGGTTACATGGCCCGCCAACAAAACCGCACCAAGCGCTCATCACACTCATCATTGCTTAAGGTGCAAATGATTAATAATTAAGTTGCGATTACCACCGTCGTAAAAGCTTGGCTGTACATAAGCATCATCGGCATTAGGCCAACCGACAAAGGTTTTTGTGCTGTATTGAAACCAAGTTGGGTTTGAGAACAAGGGAATAAAAGGCAACTGCTCTGCGGTCATGGTTTGCAATTGAGACAAAATTACAGCTTGCTTTTCTTGATCATTCGTCAGGCCAAAATCGTGAAATAACTTATCGAATTGTTCACCATTGATACCGTGCCCAGCATGCCAACTTTTGCCAATTTGTGAGCGAGCATAATACGCTTGATAAGCTTCTATCGGGTTACTGCCGATCAGTGACCAGTTGATCGACATGGCGTAATCTCCCTCTTTTAAGCTGCGATCGTAAACAGACCAATCCACTGTTTTAATGTTGGCTTTAATCCCTATCTCTTGGTAATACTCCGACACCATCTGAACTACCTGTATCCAGTCGGTCCATCCGTTGACGACATCGATGTCGAACGCTATCGTCTCGCCGTTGGGCAAATCGCGAAACCCATCGCCATCCAAATCTTTATAGCCCGCTTCATCCAACAATTGGTTGGCTTTATCTGGATGATACTCGGTTAAGTAGCGGTATTTTTCACTGATGTTGGTGTCGATGTATTGCTGATAAAACTCACCGATCCCACCGGCATGGTGATTGACGGTTGGGTACCCATAAGCGGCAATATCCACGATCTCTTCTCGATTTAATGCCATCGAAAGGGCTTGCCTAACTCGCACATCATCGAACGGTTTGCGTTTGGTATTAACGTAAAGGTGAATGGCATCATTGGCGGGGTACCAGTAATGATGATGTTTGGGATCCAAAGACACATAAGTGCGATCGACATCGGCAATAAAGTTAGAGCCCCAATCGAGCTCACCTTTCATCAAGGCCGGTTGGACCTGAGAGTTATCGTTGTAAGAGCGATAGGTGATGCAATCGATATAAGGTCGGTTCGGCAAATAATAATGCTCGTTGCGGCAAATTTGCATCTGTTGTGGCTTGATAAATTTTATATTTGTCAGTGGACCACTGCCCACCGGATCAGGGTTAGTAAAGGTTGGCAAGTCTTTGGTTGGGATGGTCTGCCACACCGCTTTTGGCACAATATGATATTTGGCTAAGCTCCACAGAAAGGTAGAATCTGGGCGGTTTAACTTAAAGACCACTCGAGAATCATCCATCGCCTCCACACTGTTGAGTTGGCCAGAGCTCCAAATGGCTTTGACATCAAATGCGGGAACATCCTTGGTTAACTGATAGCTAAACGCAACGTCTTGCGCAGTTAATGGTGATCCATCTGACCAGTGTAAATCAGGTTTTAACCTAATGGTGATTTGTGTTAAATCTTTTGAATACTCGGCCGATTGCGCAAGGCGGTATTCCATCTTGCCGGTCATGTTATTAAAAAACATCAGCGGCTCGTAGAGGACACCATCAAATAAGCCCCCTGCCGTATACGGGTTGTAGTTTTCCACAAAACCGGTATTGATGATGGGCACGGTTAAATTTCCGCCGTGAGGGATCTCAGAGACCTCGGCGACCGCCCCCGTAGAGAAGGCCCCGACAAGCGCGAGTGCAATGTGTGTTTTGTTGTGCATGGCAAACCCTTTTCTCGTTTATATTGGAATGTCAATGTGGTTATTTTTATATCGTTTGTGTAATGTCTGCTAAAAAGAAAGCGCTTTCTTTGTGGTGATATTAGTGACAGGCAAGTACAGAAGCAAGGACAACAAGGGCAAAGCTATAGGTGGATCACATTAATCAATTCACTTGTGTTAACTCGATCAACACGACAGGATGGTTCGTCATTTAATAAAGAAAATCATTAAATTAAAGCGTTGATTTTAATGAATATATTCACATGAGGCGCAATCGTATGAGTTTAAAAATAAAGACGCAAATAAACAACCTCACCAATCTATCCCTTGGTGAGGTTATCTTCGTAAGCTAGGTTTAATCTCTGAGGTGTTCTTTGACTAAGAAAGCGCTTTAACGGAATGACGCTCGATTAACGTAGGCAACAGCATTTTATCGATGCCATCATTGGAACGGCCCATTAAGCTGTTTAGCACGCATTTCGCCCCTTGAATGGCCATGTCTTTGATAGGAAAGTCAATCGTGGTGAGTGGAGGCGACATGTATTGGCTGTAATTATTGTTGTCAAAACCGACAATCGAGATGTCTTCTCCAACGGTTAACCCTCTGTCTTTGCAAACATTATAGGCCATCACGGCGATATTGTCGTTCATGCAAAATAAGGCTGATATTTCGGGGTCGCGATTTAATAACCGCTTTATCGCTTCATCGTTTTCTTGATAATCAAAACGACCTTCAACGACGAGAGAAGCATTGTATTCAATGCCATGCGCAGACAGGGCGTTGCGATACCCTTGCAAGCGTTCGCGACTGTCAACTTTGCTTAATTGCCCGGTCACACAGCCTATTTTCTTATGACCTTTGTTCACCAGGTAATCAACCGCTAAGTAGCCACCGAGTTCATTGTCGATGCGGATACACTTGTCTGCAATTTCTGGAATATAGCGATTGAGTACCACTGTCGCGGGCGATGTTGAGACAATCTCGAGAATGTCGTTATCGCTGAGCATATCGGGGATCAAGACAAAACCATCGACTTTCTTCGCATTCAAAAACTGTATTGAATCTTGCTCCCGCTCATAAGACTCATAACCACTGGTGATGATTAAGTGATAATTTTGCGCGCGGACAATCTCTTCAACGTTGTGCATTAAAGGGCCGTAAAAAGGGCCGTCTAAGGTCCCCACTAGCATCCCGATACTGAACGACTTGTTCGATGCCAACGCTTGAGCGAATGCATTCGGTTTGTAACCTAGCTTTTCTATCGCCGCAAATACTTTTTCTTTGTTACTGGGTTTTACCGACTGATGGCCGTTTAATGCACGAGACACGGTTGACTGAGAAACACCGGCTAATTCTGCAACTTCTTTTATTGTTATCAATGTTTTATCCCTGAGTTGGCTATTCGTCGCTGACATGCATAGCAACCTAAACAAACCTATTGACTGGCGTTATATAAAATATTACCACAAAACCGAAAAGATAAAGATAACCTTAACAATCGCTTAAGTCATATTTTTGCATCAAAACCCCGATCGAACTCAAGTCTTTTGCTCTTAAATGTCACTAAAAAAGTCAGGGTGGTCTAAGCCACCCTGCCATTTATTTCTCTAGGGAAATCGACCTCACTTTCAATTTCATATCTCGGCCATTAATTGGCTCAAATACCACCGCATTGACAATGCTGGCTAAATCAAACCCCTTGGTATGCGACTTAAAAGACGCGATGGGAAATTCATAGCGTTTCCATTGGTCTAAAGAGGCTAATTGATTGTTATCAATATCAATTTGAGCAACATTTGGCCAACCGCTGTCTAACTTGATCGCCAGGCCATCGGCGTCGTTGTTGACGATAGCCATCTCGATCACCAACTTGCCTTGTGAAAAACCCGACAGATCGAGCGTGCCGTTACTCGCCCCGATATACGCATTGCCTTGATTGATGATGTGGATATCCAACTCGCCATCGTGCCATTGGCGTTGATCATTACTTTGGTTATCCCACCCCGATAACGCCATGCCATCGGCAATGCCTAACGGTGTCAGCACCTCGAGTTTATCGGTGCCAACCATCACTTGGGCGCTGGTCAGCGGCGGCTCGGTTGTCCCTGTATTTTGTATTGCATCAGGGTTAACCGGGCTTGAACAGCCTTGGCCTGTCTTGGTATTTGCACTGCACTGATAAACCCGAACGTAGTCAATTTGCATTTCGGCGCGTTCTAAATTGGGGTCGATCCCCTTGTCATTGGTTTCACCTGCCCAAGAGCCACCGATTGCCAAATTGAGCAATAAATGAAATTTTTGATTAAAGGGGGCGTCGTCTGGACCACTGACCCATTGCTGTTGGTCATTTTGATATTGGGTCCACCAGCCGGCTTGGGTTTGCGTCGCGTAGTGTACCTCATCGACGTACCAACGAATTTCGCCTTTTTCCCACTCGATGGCGTAGGTGTGAAAGTCATCGGCAGGGTTAATCTCATCGTTGCCAAAGGTGTATTCTGTTCCCGATGAAACATTATTGGGCCAATTTTTTCCGTAGTGCAGTGTGCCATGCACTCGGTTTTCCGGTCTGATATTCCCCGCTTCATCTTGATAGGTCGTGTGCAAGTTAACGGCTTCAACAATGTCAATTTCACCAGATGCCGCCCACCCGCCATAGACAAAATCACTAGGGAGCATCCATACCGCCGGCCAAGTGCCCTGCCCCTGTGGCATCTTAGCTCTGACCTCAAAGCGGCCGTATTGCCAATCGGCTCGGTCTTTGGTCCTTAACCTTGCCGACGAGTAAGGCAGTGTCTTTGTTGCACTCGATTCATTCCAATCTTGTGGAGTGGCAGGGCCAGTGGTTTGCTGTTTTATTGCTCTGAGCGTTAGCACACCTTGATCAACGAAGGCATTTTGATCATTTTTGACATAGCATTGTTGCTCATCATTGCCGCCGCCCCAACAGTTCTCTTCAAACTGCCATTTACTTTCATCGACTTTCGAACCATTGAATTCATCATGCCATACCAGTGACCACTTCCCTTTTTGAGTGGGGACTTGCTGTTGGTTTGTCACACTGGTCACAACAGGGCTATTTTGCACTGTTTGAGGCGTAGAATCGGCACACCCAACAATCATGCCAGCACAACTGATGACACCGACGAATGGAATGTATTTATGCATGATCATTATCCTTATTGTTTTTTTGGACCACCACGGTTTGGATGGCGCGTGCGGGTAAATCGATATATTGCGCTTGGCCACCATGTTGCAAGCGGTAAGTCATGGCGTCACTGGAGCGATTCATAACCACTAAAATTAACCGCCCATCGAGGTTTTCAAACGCGGTGGCTTCGAGTTCATCACTGCTCGTCGCGACTGCCACGCGTTTAGCGCCTAAACCGATAAATTTTGAAAAATGGCCAATGTAATAGTAAGACGGGTTATAAATTGGCAGTTGGTTGTCGAGATCACAAAGGATCGGCGCACTGCACAAATTGCCAACGTGATT
The DNA here is from genome assembly GCF_040957575.1 of Vibrio sp. HB236076. Classification (NCBI taxonomy): domain Bacteria; kingdom Pseudomonadati; phylum Pseudomonadota; class Gammaproteobacteria; order Vibrionales; family Vibrionaceae; genus Vibrio; species Vibrio sp. HB236076. The sequence continues at coordinate 483,848 of NZ_CP162602.1, read as the reverse complement.
CGGCCCGCCAAACTGATCCAAAAACAAATTCCAATCACACCAGCTGCTGGTACCGTGATTTAAATCATTGATGATCGAATGACCATAGCGCTCAGCAACCTCCCAACTGCCAATGTGCGGGCCGCCCTCTTGGCAACCTTCGGTAAACCAGATCGCGGTATCGGGATAAAGCTGGTTAATCAAACTCAAGTTGTCGTAGTTGTCACCTTCATACCAATGTATCCCGACCCCGTAGACAAATTGACTGGCAATGGGGTCATCGAGCATGACTTGCGCGCGGTGAAAAGCCTCGGCGCGGTTGTGATCCCAAAAAATGAGTCGAACATCACTAAGCGCTTGTTTGCCCAAGGTTGGGCCGAGATAGTCACGGACAAAATCCCTTTCTTGCTCTGCGCTGTACAAGCAAGAATCCCAAATTTGCGTGGCAGCCGGTTCATTTTGCACACTGATGGCGTCAATCGTGACCCCGTGCTCACGCATTGCCTTGATGAACTTACAGTAATAGTTTGCCCATGTTTGACGATACTCCGCTTTGAGTTCGCCGCCGTGATTCATCTGCTGATTGGTTTTCATCCACTCTGGCGGACTCCAAGGCGAGGCAAGCAACGGCAATGGTTGTTTCGCCACTTGCTGTGCCCGCAAGATAAGTGGGATGATTTCTTGCAACTCTCGCTCTAGGCTAAACGCGTTTAAATCGGGGTCTTCAACCTCGCAACACGCCCAGTTGTGCAAAGAAAAATCACAGCTGTTGATGTGGGTGCGGCCTCGGTTGTAGGCAAGTCCTTGAACTGGGTCAAAATAAGCGCTCAGCAACTCTTCTTGTACCTCGGATGGCATGGCGTGGAACACATGCGCCGCCGATTCAGTAAACGCGCCACCGAATCCCTCCCAGGTTTGAAAGTGAAAACGACTATCAAGATAAACCTGTTGTATCGGTTGATGGCGTTTTTCGGCTAATTGTGACGTTGGCACCAAAGGCTCGCCGTCGTATTCACGCCATTTTTGCTCACTGTGTAGAGCGGTTTCTACGATTTTCATTCTTCATTCACCATAGTCGTGGTTAAAGGGCCATTGATTACCAGGAGACATCGGCTTGAATACCGACGATGGTATCGCCATCACCATCGTTCGCTTCTGGCAGGTAACTGGCCACAAAGCGAATTTCTGGCGCGATGCCTTGCCCAACGCCCATCACGACAGTCGGTGCAACAGTGATTTTTTTCTCAAACCAAGTACCGCCATTCCAGTTTTTGTAGGCGTAACCGATTTCAGATTGAATATAAAAGTTTTCACTGACAGGAAAAGTAGGTCTTACCATGGCTGAGAACCAATAATCGTAAATATTGTCTTCTGCGTGATCATTGTATTGCGCTTGAATTGACGGGAATACGTTGATGCCGTTGTCAAAGAAATACCCACCCCAGAACAGCAAACGCGCGGAGGTGTCATTCGTGTAGTTATTGGCCATGGTCGCCGCGCCGCTCACGCCCCCTTTGGTGACACTGCCTGGGCGATAGGCGTTATAAGTGGTCAAGGTTCCGCCTAATAATTGCTGAGACCCCAAGCCGATACCCCCTTGAGCGATGATCTTGGAAAAACCATTGCCTGGTATCCAGAAAAAATCGTCTCTTGAATAAGTTAAGCTCAAATCGGCACCGCGGTCTGTGTATTTGGTGTAGTAGGCATCCACCGCCTCAACCCAAACACTGTTGTAATCGTCCCAATAACCGTCTGTCCCGGAGGTATAACTTTGGTTGTCGTGCATGTATTTTAACGAGCCATCGAGTTTCCAGGTGCCCCAATCAACCCCTAAATGCACCGTGTGTAAAATATTATTGGTATCGAGATCCCGTGTGAGGTTATAGTCTTCGTCTTCGGTGCGATCACTGGCGATGTAGGCAAAATCCACTTTCGCATCACCGACTTGATAATCAATCACACCCGCCCCGGTTCCGGAATAATCGATATAGAAAAAATCGGTCATAAAGATGTAGTTTTCATCTTTGGCATAACTGCGTTTTCCGGCCCACAAAATGCCTGAATCTAAAACCCCTTCGTACTCGAGATAAGCATCAGGAAAATCCGAAGCGCTGTATGAGTCCGTGTTATCTTCCTCACCGACCGTGACTTTGACTGATTTTCCATTGTCTAACACCCATTTTTTAGACAGGCTGATACTAAAGTCGTTATCAGCCTCAACCCCAAGACGACCGACCATTTCTTTCGTTACGCCAGCCCAGGTTGAGCGCTCCCAATCGTCAGTGCTAGACGATAGTGTACCGGAGCGAAAATAACCGTGAAATTCAAAGGTCTCATCAACCGCCGCTACGCTAGGATGAACATAACTCAGTGATGTGCACGCAATCATTAAAGAAAGCGCTGTCTTTTTTGTTTTCATGTTTGCCTCTCGAGACTTTTAGGGTTATTGGTTTTTTTATTTCATCTTACTTTTGAAAGCGCTTTCTTTTAAGTTTTTATCGGTTTTATCAGAACTGCTTTCGCCAATCAGTATAAAAGGCCTAAAGATTAAAAAAAGTGACCACTCTCACTTAAGAAAGCACTTTCTTCTGTTTGAGTTCACATTTTCACAAGCTCAATGACTTCCACAGCTCGAAATGTTCGCCGTTTGTTGATCAGTCTTTTACCGCTTCATTGTTTACTTTTTATAGAAAATGATTAGCTAATAATGTTTATTATCAACAAAACCATTGCTTGATAGGCTTTATTTGCACCGAGAGTGTCGCCAGACCATAGCCCGTACACAAAAGGAATTCATCATGAACTATCAAGGTTATACCACATTCACTGCACAACAAACGGGGGCGGTATTACGCGTCACGTTTGATTTTGGTCCCGTTAACGTACAAGGGCAAGAGATGCTTGAAGATCTCATGGGGCTCGCCATGCGCCTCGAAAGGGATCGCAGTGTTAAGGTCGTCATTTTTCAATCCGCAAACCCAGAAATTTGGGTGTGTCACTACGACACCAATTTGCTTAAAGAGATGTCCACCGAAGCCGTTGCTCGCCAGGATGCTAAACTGCTTGATTTGCAAATTGTATTAGAGCGGATCAGTAAACTGCCCCAAGCCACTATTGCCAAGCTAGAAGGGGTCGCGCGTGGTGGTGGCCACGAGTTTGCTTTGGCTTGTGATATGCGCTTTGCGGTCCGCGGTAAATTCAAAATGATGCAAATGGAGGTTGGAATGGGCATTTTGCCTTGTGGTGGCGGCGCTTCTCGTATGGCTCGCCAAACCGGCCTTGGTAGAGCACTGGAAATCATTTTAAGTGCTCGAGACTTTAGCGCCGATGAGGCCGAAGCCTATGGCACCATCAATAAAGCGCTCGATGCCGATGAAATTGGCCCTTACGTGGATGCATTAGCCGAACGCATTGCTCAATTTCCCCCAGAATCCATTAATGCGTGTAAGCAAGCGGTCTACGAGTCGATAGATAAGCCCATTGATGAAGCGTTAAAAGCGGAAACCTACTGGTTATATCAAGCCACCAGTAAAACACCCGCCATCAAACGCTTTGCTACCGCCGATGCCAAAGGCATGGAATACGACCTTGAGAACCAACGCCATTGGGAAGCCTTGGTCATGAAAGTACAAGATATTCAATAACCTTACCCCGTAATACCGCCAACGCAGCTCGATTACTTACTAAGAGGTGATTTATGTTGGGTGAAACCATTGTTTACTAAACGACTTTCCCCATTTAACGGATACAATCCAAACCTTAAACCAGTCGGATCAGACCTTTGCGCAAAAAGCGAAGGAGTACCATCAAATCGATGAGGAAATCCGCAAGCTAGAACTGAAAGACTCACCGATCATTGATGAAGCCATGCAGCGATTAAAACACCATCGAACAGTGTTAAAAGATTGGCTATATCGTCAATTGATTTCAGCTTAAGTGGATGTGAGTCATAAAGGGTGAGCCATAGTTTTTTATATTTATTAATGCCATTCACCCTTTTTACTTTTGATAACTCAATCAAGGCTTACTCATCAATATAATATTCAGTTACGGTAAAATGACTAGAAAAAATCAATATATAGGTAGATAGAGAATCACTTCTATTTAACACCTGATTTCAACGTATTCTACCCCGTACAACATTAAATATAATCGTATTTTAAAAAAAGAAACGATATTATTATCAGACTCTAAGAAAGGATTATATTTATGCCATCAATTTTTCACTTTATATTATCATTAATAATGATATTTACTTTGTCTTTTATTGTCAGTTATGAAAAAAAATCGGTCAAGGTGCGTTTTATTGTTCAACTGCTATTGGTAGAAGTCGTCATCGCTTGGGTATTACTCAATTCGAATGTTGGTATCACGGTAGTCAGTGCCATTGCCGGTCTTTTTGATCACCTATTAGCCTTCGCCGCTGAAGGGATAAACTTTGTATTCGGCAACATGAGCCAGCAAGGGTTGGGGTTTGTTTTCTTTAACGTACTTTGTCCTATTGTTTTTATTTCTGCCTTAATTGGGATTTTGCAACACTTTCGCCTATTACCCATTTTCATTCGATTAATCGGAACCGTACTGTCCAAGATCAATGGTATGGGCAAGTTAGAATCTTTTAATGCTGTCAGCTCACTCATGCTAGGGCAGTCGGAAAACTTTATCGCCTATAAGGGCATATTACACACCTTGTCAGCACGCCGAATGTACACCATGGCCGCAACGGCAATGTCTACTGTATCGATGTCGATCGTTGGCGCTTACATGTCGATGATCGAAGCAAAATACGTCGTTGTCGCCATCATACTGAATTTATTTAGTACCTTTGTCATTCTGTCGATTATCAATCCATATGACGCGACGGATGAACCTGAGCCAGAGCTCGCTGACTTGCATGAACAACAAAGCTTCTTTGAAATGTTAGGCGATTATATTTTGGCAGGGTTCAAAGTTGCGATGATCGTTGCAGCCATGTTGATGGGCTTTATCGCCTTACTATCAGCCATCAATGCAGTATTTAGCGCCGTGTTTGGTTACAGCTTTCAGGAGTTAATGGGCTATCTTTTTTATCCATTGGCCTGGATCATTGGCATTACTGGTGATAACACCCTGAGCGCGGGCAGCATTATGGCAACCAAACTGGTATCCAATGAGTTTGTTGCTATGTTGCAACTCAAAGAATTGGCAGCGCAATACACACCTCGTAACCTCGGTATTTTATCGGTTTTTCTAGTGTCATTTGCTAATTTTGCCTCTATTGGTATTGTCGCTGGTGCCATAAAGGGCATTAATGAGCAGCAAGGTAACCTTGTCTCTCGGTTTGGTTTTCGCTTAGTTTATGGTGCGACATTAGTCAGCTTATTATCAGCAGCCATTGTTGGGTTAGTCATTTAAATGTTGTACTAGCAACAAACTTTAGACTAACGTTAAGTCTGCCCATCACAAATACCCTTTTTTCTAGTACTTGTGATGGGCAAGCAAAAATACTCTAGAAAGAAACGCAGCGATGGCTGTCCAGTCTCATCACAGATTCTTGATCAAATTGAGATTGATACAAAGCACGTATCTCGTCGACACCACGAAGGCTTTGCTCCTCACGCATTGGGTAAATCAAGGTCAAAACCCGACTGCCCTCTTTTACCACAGCGCCATTATTACCTAACCATTGCCCTTGGGCTTGGCTTACGGTCAAACCCGCAGTAAAGCGAGGCGTCACTTCTTGATCGACAAAGGCTTGCCATTCACTTTCAGAAATAGTGGAGCCATCAGGACGACTCAAACCAAAAAACAACTCACTCTCTTGCATGGGGTTTCCCACAATACAACTTTTACTTTCTGGATCATGAGATTGTACAGTGCTACAACCTGGTAAAACCAAGCCGAAGAATAAAGCTGAGATTAATTTGTATTGTTTTAATAAACCATTGTTTTTCATTTACACGACTCATTAGGGTTAACTTTTATTACATGATAATAAATATTTTAATGAGCATGAAATAATATTTAATGTTCTCAATGCAACTTAATAAACTTTCATTTATTAAGTTGCGAGTGTTATTTATATTAATAGTTACGTTCACAGTATTTATCAATAAATATCCGTTAATGGGCATGAACGTTTCTCTCTGCAAGGCGAGACAACCATCCTGTTACCCGTGTAGATGGCCACTTAACTTCTAGCTAAAAATGTCGATTGATGCGAATTTATCTACAATCAATTGACAGAACACCTCTTTTTTGTGATCTGCGTCAAATGTTAATATTGTTTTATCTTTTTTATATCAGGTAATACCATGAAGAACGTTACAATCAAAAACGCGTTTTTACTGCAGTTTCTGCCCTTGCTTGCCACCTTGCTCATCACCTTGGTGATTGGAGTTTACAGTGTAAAGTGGGATCACACGACCTCAGAAAGCTCCTTGATTGAACTGTGTCAGGCCGGCTTTATGTTGTTTGCTTCCGCTATTTGCTTCGTTCAACGCAAAAAAAGTGCGCACCTTCCTTTGATTTTTACCATTTTGAGTGCTTTCTTTGCCGTTATTTTCATTCGTGAAATGGATTATCACATCGAGTTGTACTTTCCCCATGGTGCTTGGAAGTACCCTGCTCTTTTGATCATGGCGTTGACTGGGGTCTTTGCTTGGAAAAACCGCCAAGCCTTAGTCAAAGAAATCAACGTATGGATTAACCTTCCACAGTTTCACACCTGGTTATTGGGCTTTTTGATCGTCTTCGTCTTCTCGCGTCTAGCGGGTATGAACGATTTTTGGCAGTCTTTTTTAGCTGATAACTATATGCGCGATATCAAAAACTTAGTTGAAGAAGGACTTGAGTTATTGGGCTACGCTTTAATGCTCAATGCCGCTTTATTCTTTGTGATATTAGATCCAAGGGTCAAACAAAGCCAGACCGTCGCCAATAAGACCATCGCCACTCACGGCTAAACCTTGCGTCAAGATGTGAAGAAAAGCATGAGCACGCCTCATGCTTTTTAGTCTCTCAGCGCAATCTATTTATCCCTCGTGAGGCAAATATTTAACTCAGACCTTTTTATATCAATAAGTTGCTTATTTGTTATTACTATAAGCTATAACTCATACCACTTTGTCATTTTAAAAATAAGCCTCTAGCCGCTACCTTACCGCGCTTATTTTATCCCCCACATTTTAAATTATCAGAATAAAGTTCTGTACAAAGGTATATCCATGACCCTGGCTGTAATAATTTCACTGGCTGTTTTTATTGGCATTATGTTGTACTTGTTCAAGCAGCAACAAGCACAACACACCTTGTCAAGATTGGTGCTCATAGGACTGATCACCGGTTCGCTGTTTGGTTTGGCCTTACAGTTGATCTTCGGCGAAGGAAGCGCCGTCACTCACCAAAGTTTAGAATGGATTAATATCGTCGGCAAAGGTTACGTCGGCTTGTTAAAAATGGTGATCATGCCTCTCGTTTTAGTGTCGATGATCTCCGCAGTGGTCAAACTCGACAAAGGCGGCTCACTGGGCAAAATTTCTTCTCTGACCATAGGTGTGCTGTTATTGACCACTGCAATTGCCGCGCTGATCGGTATCGCTGTTGCCAGTATCTTTGGACTCAGTGCTGATGGACTCACAGAGGGCGCTCGAGAAACCGCTAGAATCGCAGTATTACAAGACCGAGCGGGTATGGTCAGTGATTTAACCATTCCACAGATCTTGGTCAGCTTTATTCCGACCAACCCTTTTGCAGATTTAACCGGCCAACGTTCGACCTCGATCATTGCCGTGGTTATTTTTGGCGTACTGGTCGGTATTGCGACTCGTAAAGTCATGCATGAGAACGCGCAATTAGAATCGCCACTGCGTAACTTTGTCGAGTCTGCTCAATCTGTTGTTATGCGCTTAGTTAAAATGATCATGGCCTTAACGCCCTACGGTATTGCCGCGTTAATGGCAAAAGTGATCGCCACTTCCAGCGCCAATGACATCCTCAACCTGTTGGGCTTTATTGTCGCTTCTTATGTGGCGATTGCGATCATGTTTGTGGTACACGGCGTCTTGGTCTCCTTTGTTGGCGTCAGCCCAATCGCTTTCTTCAAGAAAATTTGGCCAGTCTTAACGTTCGCCTTTAGCTCGAGAAGTTCGGCGGCAACCATTCCGCTAAACGTGGAAGTGCAAGTGAGCAAACTCAATGTGCCACCCGCCATTGCTAACCTTTCCGCTTCCTTTGGCGCGACCATAGGCCAAAATGGGTGTGCCGGGATTTACCCTGCCATGCTGGCGGTGATGGTGGCGCCAAGTATGGGCATTAACCCACTTGATGTGCATTTTATCGTCTCTCTTGTTGCCATGATCACCATTAGCTCATTTGGGATTGCCGGTGTGGGTGGCGGCGCGACGTTTGCGGCGTTAATCGTGCTCCCAGCAATGGGCTTACCGGTTACCATTGTGGCCTTATTAATTTCAATAGAACCTTTGATTGATATGGCGAGAACCGCGCTCAATGTCTCTGGTGCGATGACGGCCGGTACCATCACCAGCCGCGTATTAAAATCGTCAGCAGAAAGTGATGATGTGCAATACCAACAGCGCCAAGCTTAATAACACCTTAGCCAAGAGTTTGAATACTCTATATGGCAAATAAAGAGTAAAATACTGTTTGTTTTAAAATAAAAAACGGATAATGCCAACCAGGGCATTATCCGTTTTTCGTTATCATATCGCGCTTAATTATGATGCCGGCTTTTCAAAACACATAACAGCGGCCGAATTAGCCTTGTTGTCCGTAGTATATTCCGAGACATAAATCAGCTTCCAGCCATCGTATTTTTCTAGAATACTATTGGTACGACTATCACTACCGGTTGAATAGTTCACACAACGAGTCATCATATTTGTCCCCTCAACGCCAGACTCTCTGACTTGAGAACTAATATTTGCTCCAGAACAACCTGCCAATAAAATGACCAAACCTAAACTGATAATTGATTTCATTATTTTTCCTTATTAATTCACATTAGCAACATTGGCTAATCGAGTTGCATAATAAGGCGTTAACATTTTTCTGACAATATAAATATTGTTTTATGACTAAACTTTCCGACCTCATTTCATTGTCTATTTCTAACCTTTATGTATCTTAGTTAGCAGAGACATGATAGCTACAAGTCATTTTTCTGGCTGCTCAATATTGACGTATTTACTTATAAAAATATTCTCGACTGAGCCTTAGATAACTTCAACAACCGTTTCTAATGGTAAACGTGCTTTTGGCAATCCGTAGTTGTAGTCTTCATCGACTTTGCTGTAACCCATCGCCAATGCCACTTCACAAACATGACCATCGAGCTCTTTGGCAAACAGCTTACCCAGCATGTCTGGATCTACCCCTTCCATCGGCGTAGAAGCAATACCTAAACGCGCCAAAACGTGCATGATGTTACCCAAAGCAAGGTACACTTGCGCCTTAGTCCAATTGCCATTGTAACCCTGTTCATCGGTATTTTGCTCTGCAAATGCGTAAGCGCCCATAAACATATCGTACATATCGTACATATCGGGCGGTAAGTGACCTGAACTGACTTCAACATCAACGCGCTTGCTAAACTTCTCTTTAGTAAAAATGAGGATCGTAAGCAAACAGAATCGTATGAGAAGCAGCCTTGGCATGTGGCTGATTAAATTGATGTTTATGCTCAAAAGAATCGTGCAATCTTTGCTTGGCGTCGTCGCTTTCAATCACGACAAACTTCCAAGGTTGCGAATTAATTAAAGAAGCAGACAAACGCAGCGCTTCGTTAATAATCTCGAGGTCTTGTGCAGAGATGCGCTTTTGTGGATCGTATTTTTTGGCGGTGTAACGCGTGTTCAGATCGTCGAAAATAGATTGAGACATTATTTTCTCCAAGGGCTTTGCTTTGACAGGGGCTCAGTGTATAGCGCTGTCGCAAAAAGAGAATACGCCTTGAATTGAAAACAGTTTTCAAACATTGTTGATAATGAAAAGCGCCTTGTCTCAACGACGCCTTTCGGCTGTCTTCACTATTGCAGTTGGTTATCTTGCATTATCTGTTTATCAATCCCTTTGAGTACCAACTCATCCATCATAAAATTCACCGTATTAAGCCAACGTTGCTCCCCTTTCGGCACCAAATAACCAAATTGACTTTTCGTGAAAGGGTTTTCTTCTCTGACCGCTTCAAGTCTCGCGTCGGTCGCTTGATAATACAAGGCTTCAGGCGTTTCTGTTACCATGACATCGACGTCACCTCGAGCTACCGCTTTAGGTACATCGAGATTATTTTCGTATTTCACCAACCTCGCCTCGGTAAGAAACTGGTCGGCAAATTTTTCATTGGTACCGCCGATATTGACCCCGACTTTAACCTCTGGCTGATTGACCTTATCCAAACGATCAAACTGCGACGATTTGCCTTTTGCCACCAAGAACACTTTACCAAAAGTCATGTAGCCTTGAGACTGCTCGGCAACCAACTGTCGACTGATTTTGCGCGTAATGCCACCCATGGCAATATCGTATTTGTTTGCTTGAAGATCCGCGGTTAGCGTTTTCCAGGTTGTCGGAACAAAGCGCACCTCTACCCCAAGTTGCTTAGCAAAGTATTTTGCAACATCAATATCATAGCCGCGGTAGGTTTTATTTTCTAAGTGGCTAAACGGTTTGTAATCGCCCGTTGTGCCGACTTTGACATAACCCCGTGCGACGATGTCGTCCAGGACATCGGCTTGTACTTGAAAGGCCAAAGCCGCCAGTGCGGTGAGAGCGACCTTGTGAACAATTTTCATATTGACTCCCTATGAGTAAAACCCTTGACTTATCAGCATCAACAGATAAGCGAAATGATTTCACTGTTTTATAAATAACATCAATAATCTACAATACAATAATCAAGAGTGATTCGATATACGCGAATCAGGAAAGCACTCTATTTTCGCTGTCAATATAAGGTATACTGTTGTTTATCTTGTACATAAAGCCAGACTCTCAGTGTGTTTTGACAGTTGGCATACCTCTTTTCAAGCAAGGAAACCGCTATGAAGCTGCAACAATTGCGTTATATTCGTGAGATCCAACGAAATGGCTATAATATTTCTCTCACCTCTGAAAAGTTGTTTACTTCACAGCCAGGCATCAGTAAGCAGGTGGCTTTACTTGAAGATGAATTGGGTATCCAAATTTTTGAGCGCCAAGGCAAACACTTATCAGGGCCGACTGCGGTGGGGAAACTGGTCATTGATGAAGCCAGTAAAATGCTGGATATTGAAGAGCGGATCAAAGCCATTTCCAATAGTGTCACGTCACCTGATTCAGGCCAGCTTCACTTGCATACGACCAATGCCATCGCCAAGTTTTTACTACCTCAAGCGTTGGAGTACTTTATGAAAAAATACCCCAACGTCACCTTGCATTTAGGCACCATAGAACCGGGGACAAAAAGCGTCGCTTTCCCCTCTGGCCCGTTTGATTTTTCGATTGTCGCTCATGATGTCGAAGAGCAATTAGGGCTGACCATTTTACCGGCTTACAAGTGGTCTTTGTCCTTGATTTTGGCCGCCGATCACCCTCTGGCTCAAACCGATCAATTGAGCCTCAATGATCTTGCCGATGAAAAGATCATTAGTTATGAGCTCAAATCAACGGGAAGAACCGCAATCGATCAAGCTTTTTCACAAGCGGGGCTACGACCTCATTACGCCATTACTGCGATGGATTCAGAAGTGATAAAAGAGTATGTGAGCCGCGGCGTTGGGATAGGAATCATTGCCTCTGTGGCCACTCATGAGATCAGCGATAAATTAGTGGTTCGTTCGCTAGAAGGGCTTATTCCAGATTGTTACGCTTGGATCTGTTTCAACAAAAACAACTTCTTGCAGGGGTATATGTATGATTTTATCGAAAACTTTGCCCCTCACCTTACTCGCTCTGTCATTCAGCACACTGCCACCCTGCCAAAAGCCGAAATGATGCAGTATTTTAATGACCACCAACTGATGACCTATCAGTAAACCTTAATTCGAGGTTGATGATGTAGTTTCCCCACTCCATGGGTAAGATTAGAGTACAACCGGGTAAAGGATGGTTTGATGGATTATCAAGCCATAACCTATCCAATATGACTAAATGCATTACATTTCAATAAGATTGATATCGTATATCTTAACCCAATAGCACACCTTGCCATTATTGACGCAATGGTTTTTAGTCATCGAGACACAAAAGCTGTACCATTAATAGTAATGAGTCGATCATTTCGTCATTGAAGAGCATTTAAATTAACGTATTGATTGAGTAAGGCTGAATAATGTACATATTACATTATTGAATAATGTGGGCATCGTTTTTTAAACTGGATATAAATGCACTGGATAAGAGATTGGAGCGGGCAGCGGGAATCGAACCCGCATCATTAGCTTGGAAGGCTAAGGTAATGCCATTATACGATGCCCGCAGCACCGAAGCGATGGAGTTACTATGCCATAACTCTCAGAAAATAAAAGCCCTTTTTTATCAAGACGAAACCGTTCGCTCAAACTTTACCCAAAACGTTGAATAAGCCAGCATGATTCACAGTCTCTTCTGCCTATTGCCGGTAAACCGCTCTTGGTATGATGATTTTCATTGACTTACCACGCCAAAGGGGTATAAGCGCATTGTATCAATCTCTCTGACCTATGACAGCTATCGGTAAAAACCTTGACTCATGGCTTTAAATAAAAGTGATTCTCATTTACAGTATGTCAGAATTTTTATGTGGGTATTTCCATGACAACCATTTCCAGCTCAACAAAAAAAGGGCTTTTTGCCTTCCCACTTAAGCTTAAACGCCAACTCTTATTACTTGGCCCAGCTTTTATCGCCGCGATTGGCTACATTGACCCCGGTAATTTTGCTACCAACATCGAAGCCGGTGCCTCTTATGGCTATCAACTGCTCTGGGTGATCCTGGCCGCGAACTTGATGGCGATGCTCATTCAGTACTTGTCAGCCAAGCTAGGTATCGTGACCGGTAAAAACCTCGCTGAACACTTACGTGACCGGCTGCCTAAATGGGCCATTATCCCCTATTGGATACAAGCTGAATTGATCGCCATTGCCACTGATCTTGCCGAGTTTATTGGTGCCGCTGTCGGTTTCCAGCTTGTGTTTGGTTGTAGTTTGATGGAAGGGGCAACCATTACCGCCTTTTTCACCTGTGCTATTTTGTTGATGGCAAACAAGGGGCAGAAACCCCTTGAGTTTATTATTGGCAGTTTACTCGTCATCGTTGCGGCAATTTACATTGTTGAGCTTATAATGGCGAAACCCGACGGCGCAGCCTTTGCCACGGGCTTATTGCTGCCTTCGATCGCCTCTACCGAGCAAATCTTTCTCATCGCCGGTATGTTAGGAGCAACGGTAATGCCCCATGTTATCTATCTGCACTCCGCTTTATTTAAACAGTCCACGGGACAAAATAAGCTTTCACAGCTCAAATCAACTCGAGCGGATGTCTTGGTTGCCATGACCATTGCTGGCTTTGTCAATATTGCCATTGTAGCGATGGCAGCAGCGGTGTTTCATTTTTCCGGGCACCAGCATGTCGCTGAGATTGAAACCGCGTATCACACCCTTACACCACTGCTTGGGCAATCTGCAGCGACCTTATTTGGCTTGTCTTTAATTGCCTCTGGTCTTTCCTCAACCACAGTCGGGACTATGGCCGGTGATGTCGTGATGCAAGGCTTTGTCAAATTCCGTATTTCGCTGTGGCTAAGAAGACTGGTCACCATGGTCCCCTCCTTTGTCGTTATCGCAATGGGAGTTAACACCACTGACATTTTGATTTTGAGCCAGGTTATTTTGAGTTTTGGTATTGCGTTAGCACTGATCCCATTACTCAAATTCACCAATGAAAACAAGACAATGGGCGACTACACCAACAACCGATTGACTCAGGTGACCGGTGTTTTAATTACCGGTCTGGTTGTGTGCTTAAACGTCTATCTGCTTTATACCGTTCTCGTTTAATATGTTCAGCTTAGGGTGTCTTGGATAAGAGACCCTTTTTAGGGTACGCGCTCAATAATTATACGTAAAACAGTCAAATTTTTAACACAGCACAAACTATTATTACGCTAATAAAAAACAACTTATGCCTTAATAAACAATAAGATAAAAAAACAAAGCTGTACATTTACATTTTTGATCACAAAAAAAGATTTGTGCACTAATCATTTTTTCTCTATATTTATTGAGCAGCAATTGTGCTGAGGATGTTTTATAAATATGAGAACCCATCATGGATTACCATAATAAACAATACAGTATCGACACGACAGATTATCAAGTCGGGCAAGACAATATTCAAAAATGGGGATTTGATGTTCACAACTCCGTTTTTGGTATCAGCGCTGGACTGATCCTGTTATTTTTACTTTCTATTGTGTTGGTTGACCCAACCACCGCAAAAGATGCCTTGAATGGCTTAAAAAATGGCATTATTGACCAGTTTGACTCCCTCTTTATGTGGTCCGCTAATTTCTTTTTAATTTTCAGTCTCGTGATCATGTGTTCGCCCCTTGGCAACATTCGCCTTGGTGGTAAAGAGGCCAAACCTGAATTCTCAAAAGCATCGTGGTTAGCCATGTTGTTTGCCGCGGGTATTGGTATCGGCCTACTCTTTTGGGGGGTGGCAGAGCCTACGGCTTATTTCACCGACTGGTGGGGCACGCCTCTCAATGTAGAGCCTTACTCTGAGCAAGCGCGCAGTTTGGCCCTTGGTGCCACGGTCTTTCACTGGGGTTTCCACGGCTGGGCTATCTATGCGTTAGTCGGCTTAGCGTTGGCCTTCTTCGCCTTCAACAAAGGGCTCCCTTTGTCAATGCGTTCCGTTTTCTACCCAATCTTTGGTGATCGTGCCTGGGGTTGGCTAGGTCATGTGATCGACATTTTAGCCGTTTTATCGACTTTGTTTGGTTTAGCGACTTCCCTCGGGCTTGGCGCTCAACAAGCGACCAGTGGGATTAATTATATCTTTGGTACCGACGGTGGTATCGGCATGCAAATTGGCGTGATCATCTTTGTCACCTTGATTGCGATTGCCTCTGTGGTCCGCGGCCTTGATGGCGGTGTGAAGCTGCTCAGTAACATTAATATGGTCTTTGCTTTTTTGTTACTGGTATTAATTTTTGCGCTGACGGCAGGCAACGCCATAGACTCAATCAAAGCAACACTGTTTGGGTATATCGAAAATATCATTCCGCTTAGTAACCCACATGGTCGAGAAGATGAGAGCTGGATGCACGCTTGGACCGTCTTCTACTGGGCTTGGTGGATTTCTTGGTGTCCTTTTGTTGGCATGTTTATCGCGCGTGTCTCGAAAGGCCGTACAGTCCGCGAATTCATTTTTTGTGTGCTGTGTATTCCAACTTTGGTGATCTTGATTTGGATGGGTGTCTTTGGTGGCTTGGCAATCGACCAAGTGATCAATAAAGTGGGTGAGCTTGGCACCAATGGTTTAGGTGATATTTCACTGACGCTATTCCATGTCTATGAGCAATTGCCTTTTGGCCATGTGATTTCAATGGTATCCATTGCCTTAGTTTTGATCTTCTTTATTACCTCATCAGACTCAGGCTCATTGGTTATCGACAGTATCACAGCGGGTGGTAAAGTTGATGCACCAGTGCCACAACGTATTTTCTGGGCTTCAGTTGAAGGTGCCATCGCCGGCGCTCTATTGTGGGTCGGTGGGAGTGATGCATTGCAAGCGCTGCAATCTGGTGTGGTTGCAACAGCATTGCCGTTTAACTTCGTGCTTATCTTGCTGTGTATCAGTTTATGGCTAGGCTTGAGAACAGAGCAAAAGTACTATCGTTAATTATGGCTTTTTTGCCATTTGCGGTTGAGCCTGTATTCTTAGCTCAGCCGTAAAGAGAACACAAGGCCAGTCAGCTCCCTTCTGACTGGCCTTTTTCATAAAGCCCGCGTTAGCCAAAGCGGCCTTGAATATAATCTGCGGTCATGGCTTGCTCTGGTTGCATAAACACCTGCTCTGTTTGACCAAACTCAATCAACTTACCAAGGTGCATAAAAGCGGTATAATCGGATATGCGCTTGGCTTGCTGCATATTATGCGTCACTATCACAATGGTAAAGTTCTCTCTTAAGCTCTCCATCAAAGACTCGATGCCTTGGGTCGCAATCGGATCGAGAGCCGACGTTGGCTCATCCATTAACAGAACCTCGGGTTTTAAAGCGATGGTGCGGGCAATACATAAACGTTGCTGCTGGCCACCTGACAGCCCACTTGCATCTCGGTCGAGCTTATCTTTGACTTCCTGCCATAAGTGAGCCTGTTGTAACGCTTCTTGGACTCGTTTATCCATATCCGCTTTATTCAAAGTTTCGTTCAAACGAAGACCAAAGGCGATATTGTCATAAATACTCATTGGAAATGGCGTCGGTTTTTGAAAGATCATACCAACCTTGCTACGCAGTTGATTAACATCACAGTGTGGGCTGAAAATATCTTGCCCATCGAGTAAGATCTTCCCTTCGGTAAAGGGCTCAGGATAGAGCTCAAAAATACGGTTAAACGTACGTAGTAACGTTGACTTACCACACCCCGATGGACCAATAATCGCCGTCACTTTGTTTTTATAGATTGGCATAGTCACCCCATACAGGGCTTGATTTCCTTTGCCGTAATAAAAATCGAGGCTGTCAATAGACATTCTTTGAACAGGGTTTATCGATGGCTTACTCACCGAAAGCGCACCGGGGCTGACCACAGCAAGTGTTTGATTGTTGGTATTCATTGTCATCTCCGTTGTTTGAGCAAGACAGGTAAAAGCCTTGAGGACATATTGATCGCCAGTACCGTGACGGTGATGATCAGCGCGCCACTCCATGCCAGATCATTCCAATGCTCATAGGGGCTCATTGCGAGGTTGTAAATCGTCACCGGTAAGTTGGCCATTGGCGCATTCATATCCCATGAAACAAACGAGTTACTCAAGGCGGTAAAAAGCAGCGGAGCGGTTTCTCCACTAATACGCGCAAATGACAACAAGATGCCCGTGATAAGACCGGGCGCAACGGCTCGATAACTCAGTGTCACCGTCACTTTCCACTGCGGTGTTCCTAACCCCGCGCCGGCTTCTCGCAAGCTGCTTGGCACCAGTTTGAGCATCTCTTCGGTGGTAGAAATGATCATTGGCAGAGCAATGATCGCCAAAGCGGCACTGCCCGCCCAACCAGAAAAGTGACCAAAAGGCTTAACGAGTAAAAGATAAACGAACAAGCCAATCAAAATAGAGGGGGCAGACATCAACATGGCATTCATAAAACGAATGGCATCCGCCAATTTAGACTGTCGCCCGTACTCAGCAAGCCACGTCCCCGCCATGACGCCCACCGGAATCGCCAGTCCAATCCCAATCGAACTGATCAGCAGTGAGCCAATGATCGCATTAGCCAGCCCGCCTCCGCTTTCTCCCGGTGAAGGCAAAGCCTGAGTCAATGTCGACCAAGAAAGCGCTTTGCCACCTTTACTGATCAAACTGACCATGATCACCGCTAATACCAACAAACCAAAGGCACTGGCCAGGTAACACAATGCTTTAAACAAGGTATTCTTGATTTTTCTTTTCTTCATTTTTTCAGTTCGCCTTGACGCAATTTGATGCGGGCATACCCCATCACGATCAGAGTTACAATGAACAACACCACACCAAGTGCCAATAACGTCGACATTTTGATCCCTTCTGCCTCGTTAAACTGATTGGCGATCGTGGCAGAAATCGATGTCGCCGGCATAAATAATGAGGCGTTAATCTCTTGTGAGTTGCCAATCACAAAAGTGACCGCCATGGTCTCTCCCAAAGCCCGCCCGAGAGCAAGAATAAATGCCCCCAATATCGCACTTTTGATCGCGGGTAACAGCACATACAAAATCACTTCAAAGCTGTGGGCACCAATCCCATAACTCGCCTCTCTGAGTACGGGAGGAAGCGTTGATAATGCCTCTTTGATCAGCGCCGTGATGATCGGTAAAATCATCATGGCCAAGATCAAACCCGCCGTGAACAACCCCTGGCCAAGTGGCGCGCCGCCAAACAGTGCACCCACTATCGGCAGACCGCTGACGTGTTGAATAATCCACCACTGTGGGCCCGCTGCAAACCAAGGGGCAAAGACAAACAATCCCCACATACCATAGATGATACTCGGTATGGCCGATAACAATTCGATGGCCATAGAGATCGGCTTGGCAAGCCAAGAGGGCATAAATTCACTTAAACAAACGGCAATAATAATCCCCAATGGCGCTGCAATAATCACCGCAATCAGTGAAGACACTAACGTCCCGTACAACGCATTGCCAGCACCATACAAGGACTGCATCGGATCCCATTGGGTACTGAAAATAAAGTCGATGCCAAAGGCTTTTATCGCGGGGTAAGCACCGCCAATCAAGGTGGCAAAAATGGCGATCATGATGGCGCCAATGAGCATGGCACTCGAC
Organism: Vibrio sp. HB236076; assembly: GCF_040957575.1. Lineage (NCBI taxonomy): Bacteria > Pseudomonadati > Pseudomonadota > Gammaproteobacteria > Vibrionales > Vibrionaceae > Vibrio > Vibrio sp. HB236076. Next base: position 465,355 of record NZ_CP162602.1, on the reverse strand, counting down.
CAACTCCATCGCTTAAATAAGCGGTCGTGAAAAGTATGAGACGTAGCGAGCACAGGTATTCCAAACTTTTATTCAACTAACGATAAAAAAGACAGGCGCAAGCGACCTGTCTTTCGCGAGACAATTAATACACAGATTGACCGTTTTGGCCTTTAATATCGTGCTTCCACATCGTCTCAACCCTATCCACAACCGTAGCCGGCATAGGTACATAACCTAAGTTCGCCGCCAAGTCGCCATGTTGATATCCCCAGTTAAAGAAGTTGAGCACTTCTTTCGCCGTTTCTGGTTTCGTTTGTTCTTTGTACATCAAGATGAAGGTGGCAGCCGTGATTGGCCAAGATTGAGCGCCTGGTTGATTGTTGAGATCAACCGCAAAGCCCGGAGCGTGCTGCCAATCGGCATTGGCAGCCGCGGCTTGGAAACTGGCTAGGTTTGGCTCGACAAAGTGGCCATCTAGGTTTTTCATCGCGGTGTAGGTGAGGTGATTTTGTTCAGCATAGGCAAACTCAACGTAGCCCAATGCACCTGGGGTGCGTTTGACCATGTTGGCGACTCCTGCATTGCCTTTACCGCCGAGATTGGTCGCCGCTTTCGGCCAAACCACTTGTTTCCCTTGCCCAACGTGATCAGCCCAGTCTTTACTCACTTTTGCAAGATAGCCAGTGTAATTGTAAGTAGTACCAGAAGAATCAGAGCGGTGGACGACAAAAACGGCTTGGTGAGGTAAAGCTAGGCCCACATTATCGGCTTTGACTTCCTCATCATCCCAAAATTTAACCTTGCCGGAATACAAGTCTACGAGCAATTGACCTGAAAGTTTTAGCTGACCCGGTTCAATGCCTTTTAAATTGACAACCGGCACAATGGAGCCCATCACCGCTGGAAATTGCACCAGGCCAATCTGATTGAGCTTTTCTTCGGATAGGGGCGCATCAGATGCGCCAAAGTCGACGGTTTTAGCGGTAATTTGTTTAATGCCGCCCCCGGATCCAATGGATTGATAATTTAATTTATTGCCCGTTTGCGCTTGGTATTGTTTGGCCCATTTCATATAAACTGGGTATGGAAAAGTCGCCCCTGCCCCAGTAATGGTGGTTTCCGCCATCACTGAAGCAGACATTACGCTCAAAACGGCAGAGATTAAAGCAATGCGTTTCATGTTAGTTCTTCCCTAAAAAAGTGTTAGTAAATATGACAAAGCGCTGCGAGCGTAAACAGGCTGTCACTAAAATAAAACACTCAAAATTGAAAGGGAATTTGCTTTATTGATCGGCAAATGTGACAAAAAGTACATTAAAATGTCATGTTAAGGCTTTATTTGCTCATTGACTGAAAGAATAAAAAATGAGTAAAAATGCTCGTGAATAATGAATAACGAGCAAATATGACGGATAAGCCCAGTGACTGTCACAAAAACTTCATAACGATATGACGTTGTTTATTTTTCTTATCAATACCTATGTCGATAATAGGCACGGCCACTTATAATATAACTATATATGCATATTAACTTTTAAACATTTTGGTCTTTATTGACTTCTGATAAAACAAAATCGCGAAACACTTGGTTAGCACGAGATAAGTAACTGTCTTTACGCCAAGCGAGGCTTAAATCGATATGAAAGTTTTCCTTGAAAGGTCGGGTAACAATGTCATCGTCTTCTTGTATCGCGACCTTCCACATCGGTGAGATTGCATAGCCACGCCGGATCACCGATTTAATCAGAGGAAGTAAGTTACTGGTGAAAGCCACTTTGGGACTCATTTGCTCAATGACACTCATTTTTTCTATTAGTGTATGGTGGTAATACCCCTTGCGAAAAAGCACCAGTTCATGACTCAGAAAATCACGATAGTCAATACTTTGCTCTTGGGTTAAAGGGTGATCACTTGACATGCACACCACCATTTCCTCGCTGATCAGCGGTCCGCTCGCCAACTCTGGAACCAAGTCTTTATCCGCCACCACCCCAAGTTCAATACTGCCATCTAACACCATTTGGCGGATATTTCTCGTTCCGGTATCTAATACATTCACCGATAACCCCGGGTATTGATGTTTAAATCCCATCAAAAGTGGCGGCAAAAAATACGAGCCGAGCATACTTGGCACCGCAACTTCCACTTCGCCTTGCTCGACGCCTTCTAAGGCTTGCATCGCCATTTTAGCGTCTTCAGACTGTTTAAGAATTTGTTTAACATGCAACAAAAATTGCTCGCCGGCTTTGGTTAATACCACGCCTCTGTCCCGTCGGTGAAACAGCAGTATATTGAGTTCTGTCTCCAACTTTTTCACACTGGTGCTTATCGCCGGTTGGGCAAGGTGCAAGTGCCGAGCCGCTGCAGAAATACTGCCGAGCTCAGCAACGGCGTGAAAGTGTTTCATCTGTTTTAATTCCACTCTTTGTACTCTTTTTTTCTAAGCCACATTGGGTATAAATAATATTTATCTATGTCATAAAAACAAGATATTTTATTTATTATCGATGAATCGGTAAGCTGAAAGCCTCTTTCAACAACCTATGCGACGAAGTGAAAAATCTAACCCATTACCAACGAGTAACCCTCTCTATTTGTCTTTGCTCTTTTGTCACCTTTGCTAACATCTATTGGATGCAACCTCTTATCCCTGTGATTCAAAGCAGCTTTGACATTACGCCTTTACAAGCCAATCTATCCATGTCGGCCCCTCTACTCGGCATGGGGATAGGATTATTATTTTTCGCCAGTCTTTCTGATGCGATGGGTCGCTGTTCATTGCTGCTAATGGGTTCTGCGGCAGGGTTGTTGGTCTCCTTGATGCTTCCATTTGCCGACAACTACACAATGTTTATTGTTTTGCGTTTTGCGCAAGGTGCTTGCCTCGCGGTATGCCCTGCAGTTGCCGTACCACTGCTTGGTGATGAAATGCGCAAAAGCTGGCTACCTGCGGCAGTCGGCTACTACATTGCGTGTAATACGCTTGGCGGTATTAGCAGCCGCTTAATTGGCGGTATTGCCACCGAGCATCTAGGGGGGTGGCAACTTTCTGCGGTGGTGATTGGTATGACGAGCTGCCTGTTTTATATCGCGATTTACTTTATCTTGCCCAAACAACGACACTTTGTGGCAAAGCCCTTTAAAGCCAAAGACAGTCTGGTTCAATTTGCCAAGCACTTGTCATCAGCACAGCTCCTTTGCCTATACACTCTTATCGGTATTGCGTTTGGTTGCTTTGTCAATATCTCAAACTATTTGATGATTGAATTAGAAGGCGAACCTTTTAACTTGTCTAGCGATTTGCGAAGCTTGATGTTTTTAACCCTTTTAGGCGGTACTACCAGTTCCACTTTAGCGGGCAAATTTTCAGCTCGCTACAGTCTTCGTGCGGGTATCGCTTTAGGGTTAGCCATTATGTTGACAGCCAATGTATTACTCAGCGTTCACCACCTTTTTACCCTTATTCTTGGCATGATTTTATTGTCATTTGGCTTCTTTTTCTGCCACAGCCAAGCGAGCACCTTAGTCAATCAAAGTGTCACTAAAGCCAAAGGCAGTGCTCAGGCTCTTTACAGTTTGTTTTATTATGCTGGGGCAAGTTTAGGTGTGTTCGTTTTAGAGCCGTTTTACCAAAACTGGGGCTGGCAGGGTATGTTATTGGCGACAAAAGTCGCTTTGGTATATTGCATTGGCTTGGTCATGTGTTATCGCTACATTAAAAAACGTCAATACAACAAACTTCATGCTTAATTGGCAAACCGTCATTACTCAATAGAGGATAATTATTCTCGACCTCGACGCGAGCGAGTAGCTTAAAAGAGTTACTTAGCTCGCACTTCTTATCGAATTCTTAACTTTTTAGCGCTTCAGCGACTATTATTAATCATGTCTCTAATTAACCTTTGCAAGTATATTCATATTGTTTAATCGCATACTCTCCGTTCTGATTTAGCCTTTCAATGATTAAAACACCGCTGTCATTCGACAGGAAAAGTAACGACAAGGTGAGTATTTTCTAAGAGGCGTAATAAACCATGTCAATAAGAATGAAAACCATCCTTGGCCTTAGTATGATTCAACTCTTGCTGTGTATGGCTATTTTTACGCTGAGTTTTCGTTACTTAACCCATGAAAATAAACAACGCTTCGAGCAGCAGGTACAAAGTACGCTATCAATTAGTCAAACACTGACTCTCAGACCTATTCTTGCCAATGATTTAATTGCTCTACGAAAACTATTAACCACACTGGTTGAGCAATATAACATGGTATACGCTGAAATTCGCTCGCCAAATAAAGTGATACTGGCTCAAAGTGGTGATAGAGCATCACTTAATAACTTAACTGCTGAGAATAAAGTGGCCCTAGATCAAGTGATTGTCTACCAAGGGACCCCCATCGCGTTCGCCACTCTCTACTTTGATCTCACCGAAACTAACACCCAAATGGAAACCATCAAACACAACTTTTTGGCTCTTAGTTTTATTACCGTGCTTATTATTATCGCTATCGCTTATTGTTTGGGGCATTATTTAACTCGCAGTTTATCTAAACTCGAGCAGGCCGCACTCAAGGTGGCGTCAGGGGAACGAACATTTACTTGGCAATCATCAGGAAATGATGAAATATCTGTTGTGGTCAAAGCTTTTCGACATATGATTGATAAGCTTTGTGAATCTGAACAAATCTCAGCTCAATATCAACGAGCACTAGAGCAACAAGTACAGCGCAAGAGCCACAGCCTTAAAGAAACCAGTGATGCTTTAACGCTCGCGCAACGTCAGTTGGTCGACTCTCAGAAAATGGCCGCCATTGGCGTTATGTCTGCAGGTGTTGCCCATGAAATAAATAATCCCATCGGGATTATTCACAGTAACTTGCAATTGTGTAAAGAGTATTTAGTTGAATTAGAAGACCAAACTGTAAACCCCAACATTCAAAACAACCCGCAAACTGACGACAGGATAACGCTCATCAATGAGTTAAATGACTGCATCGACGACTCACTTATCAGTGCCAATAGAGTAAGAACAATAATTGAAAAGTTAAGTCACTATGCTTCAGATATTACGATTGATGAAGGTAATTCAAGCTCATGTGATATCGTATTTCCCTTGTTTAAAGCGATTGAAGAATTGGATACGCTCAACGAGGTACAAATTAAGACAGATCACAGTTTATACAGCTTGCCTAAAACCACTGGCAGAGAAGCTCGTTTAAAGGCGTTATTTGTCGAAGTTCTTAAAAACGCGATCAATGCCTGTCACAAATCGCCTCATGATCAACCTAAAGTAATTACGATAAGCTCTCGCCAAGAACAAACGCAATTTAGTATATTCATCCACAACACTGGGCCATTTATCGATGAGAAAGATTTAGAGCATATATTCGAACCGTTTTTTACTACCCAAAAAGTCGGTAATGGCGCAGGGTTAGGCCTCACTCACGCCTACGACATAATGAAACGGTACAATGGCAAAATCGAGATTGCCAACCACCCAAAGGTTGGCGTCGAAGTTGCGCTAACTTTTCAGGCAAATGTCAATAAAGACAATTAAAAGCCATAACGCAATGATTAAATATCTTAATGTCTAAATATGAAACGCCAAGGGCTGCTCACTGGTGCGATCTAGCTCTTTTAACCTTTGTAGCAACGCAGAGTTAATCTCTTGACCCGCTGTCAACATCAAACTGCCATTGGGTAAATACACATCTTTTTTAATCGTGGTGCCCACTTTTAAATCATCGACACCGACACACAACTGCACGCCATCAGTTTGAGTTAGGTTCTTAATCATCGAGAGATAAAATTTGACAATAGCAGGATCGTACAATCGGTTTTTGTTCTTGTCTAAAAAGGCGTAAGCACTTCTCGTCGTCATACGACGGGCATTAATGGGCGATGCCACCAGGTAATCGTAGTTTTTAACCACCCTCAAAATCCGCGCGCCAACCGGTATTTGCTCGGCTTTTAAATGTTGTGGAAAACCTGAGCCATCATAGTTTTCATCCTGATGCAGAACAATGTCGACAAGAGGTGAAAAACGTTTGATTTGGCCAATAACCTCACTGCCTAGTTGCGCATTGACATTGGGAAACTGCACACCACCAGATTCATACTTTTTGGCTAAATCGTGATTTAAACCGCCAATCAGGCCAATTTCATGCATCAATGCCGCTAAGTACACGTGGTTAATTTCACTATCGGACAAACCTAATACTTTCGCAAGCATCTTGGCTTGCTCAGCAATTCTTTCTGCATGATCCCTTGGCTGACCAGTGGCATGCTGTATAATGGCAGTTAACATGCTCAGAATATCTTTAAAAGTTTGCTGACGACTTTTTAACACCGTTTTTAAGTTATAATTTGTTTCTTGCAGCAACTTTGTTCGCTGAGTAACCTTCTCTTCTAACTGTTGATTCCACTGCGCTAGTTGCAGGTTTTTTCCTTCTAGCTCTATCATGAGTTTGGCTTTTTCTTGCCGTAATGTATAAAGCTCGGCCACTTTTTCAATTGTCAATTTTAAACCGGCATTGTCCCAAGGTTTGGAGAGATAAGTATGAATACCCCCCTCATTCACAGCGCGTATGGTCGAGTCCATATCACTGTAACCTGTCAATAAAACCCGCATTGACTGGGGGTTTATCTCTTTTGCTTTCGCGAGAAACTCCGCTCCATCCATCTCTGGCATTCTCATATCGGAAAGTAAAATAGGGACGTCATTAGAAGCTAAGTACTCTAACGCCTCCACTCCTGAGGTAAAGGACACGACATCGTAATCACGCCTTAATACTCTCGTGAGCGATTTTAAGATATCGGCCTCATCATCAAGTAAGAGTAGTTTGAGCTTATCGACATCAGTCACAGTCTCTGTAATCGTGTCCATATTTCCCCCTTATAGAGCAGTGTCTTTCTTTTTCGGCCCCGCTTGGGGCAAGATAATTTTAAAACAGCTCCCTTGTCCTAATTCACTCGTCACTTGTATTTCTCCCTGATGGGCCTTGATAATGTTATAAGACACAGATAGCCCTAACCCTGTCCCTGACCCTATGGGCTTGGTGGTATAAAAAGGCTCGAAAATTCTTTTTATTGTTTTTTTATCCATCCCACATCCAGAGTCTTTAATGACCACCTCAACATTGGTGCCACAAGGTTGTATACTGATAAAAATACTTCCAGATTCTTCAATCGCTTGACTAGCGTTAACTAACAAATTGAGAAAAACTTGATTTAACTGCATAGGCTGGCAAAAAATTTCTGGTGTATCAGGATGATAATCTTTAATTAGTTCAACATTGTACTTAAGCTCGTTATTTATTATTTTCAACGTTGATTCAATACCTTTTTCAATTGACGCCATCCCCCACTCCGAATTATCAACATGCGAAAATTCTTTTAAGTTTTTAACAATTGACATCACCCGAGACGAACCTTCCAATGATTCTTTTATTAAATCTCCAATATCATCAATGAGATAATCAAGCTGCTTAGTTAAAAATATAGATTTACAGTCTTCAATTAAGCTATCATCACCTTTTTCAATAATTTTTTTATTTATTTCATCAAAGGCTTCATTATACGATTTAAAATACTCCTTCAAGGATTGTAAATTTGAGCTGATAAAACCAATTGGGTTATTAATTTCATGTGCAATACCTGCAGACAATTGCCCGATTGATGCCATTTTCTCTGATTGTAAAAGTTGACTTTGCGCTTCTTTTAACTTCAGCAAGGCTTTTTGTACTTCAGAGTGTTCTTTTTCGACTAATTGAATAAATGCTTTGATCTCTTGCTGTTGGCAAGCTTGAGTTGTCACGTCATAAACACACAAGCACACGTGTTCTAGTTGCCCATTATCACTGTGAAGAGGAATAAACTCCAAATCTTGGAACATTTTCTCTTCCACTCCAGAAATAGGGCGTGAGCTAGTAAAAGGTAATATGTGGGGTGCGTGCTCCCACGACGAAAAACTAGGTGACTCAATAACAAAAGCCGTATCAATTTTGCGTTTCAAAAAGGTTTCCACTTCAGGGAAAACCGTCAAAATGTTACGACCAACAAGTGTGTCAGAGATGTATTTTGCACGAGTTACAAAGTACTCATTGGCGCTAACAATCGTATAGTCTTTTCGGATAATACAAATCGCAAAAGAAAGTTGATTAAGTAAATCAGACAACATGAGCTTAGCTTTCATCAGTTACAAACCTCACTCTCTAAATTAAAGCCATTCATTTAATTGTTCGATTACTTTATCCATACCTTCATCGGCCAAACAAATAACCGTTTTTGTTTCAAACTCTGCTGACTCAATTAAAAAAGCCACTTCCATAACGATAAAAACACGCCATTGATCAATCGCCATCGATTGATTAGAGGGTTTAAACATACTGGGAGGTTGCACTCTACAGTTCAATTCAAGCTGCTGACATACCCCTTTTAAACTCGCGCCGCTTAAAATATTTGAAATCTCCAACAGACTGTCAAATATTTCCATCTCGTTAAGGTCGTCCTTATCGTGATATTGCAAACCTTTGGCGACAGTATGACCGCCTTTTTTACTTAACAGCGTAATTAATTCCCCGGTCATTCCACCATAAAATGATTGCCGAGTGTAATAATACTCTGACTCCACTAAGCTTAATTTTTCTAATTCAGCTTCATTCGCTAATCGAATTGCAGGAATAGTTAATGTGACGTGTAGATTAAGAAGACGAGCTAATTTATCTGCAGCTTGCCCCATCGAGATGTTTAGGAACTCTTTTAAGGTATCCTGGTGATCGCTATTTAGCATGATATTCATAGCAACCCCACCTTTTTAAGTTCGTTCGCCAACAAGTCTTTATCGAGAGGTTTTTTTAAGAAACAAACCGCACCGAGTGAGGCCACTCTTTGTTGGGAGTAAGGCTGAATGTCGGCGCTGATAACAAACACAAAATTCCTCGCCGTTTGCTCTTTTAATGCTTCTAACACCTCAAACCCATCCATCTCTGGCATGGTCAGGTCTAAAAACAACACATCGGCTAATCCCTTTTGGTAACACTCCAACGCTTGTAATCCATTCTCTGCTTCAGTAATGGAAATGTCCCAGTCGCTTGGTAGCGCTCTCATCACCGCTTTGCGAGACATGCGTGAATCATCGGCAATTGTGACCATTATCGACATCATTTACTCCTTGAATGAGAGTGACAACTCTGCTAGTTTTTCAACCACTTCAGGTTCAAATTGTTCGGCAAATTGTTCGGCACAACCTTGTTGATTGGCCCTCTTCCAATCTCTGGCTAACCAAAGGACGAAACACACCGATTTATCCTCAAGCTCGACTTCATCTTCAACGGCGTCGAGCATTAAGGTGACATCACAAAGCTCCATCTCTAACCCCCAAAGTAAAAATAAGTAGCTATTAATGATCGCTTGATTAGAAAAGTTTTCAGAAATTAGCAAGTCCGGTAGTTGTTTCTGATTATCTAGCAAGATGAGATCGCCCAAGCTAGACAATAAAGCCACTAAATAAATGGACTCTTGTTGTTCTAAGGTCAAACTGAACCTTTTTGCTAAGAATCGTGCCGTTTCTGCCCAATGTAAATGGTCTGAAGTGATGGTCTGGTACTGGTGGGGTGATAACGTTTTGAATTGGTTTTCAGTAAGCATGATAGAAGCAATGGACTCCACCACATTAAGACCTAACCGGTTTACCGCATTTTCTAATGACCGAGTCGGGGTCATAAAACCGAGAAACGAAGAATTGGCTGTATTGACAATTTTTGCTGATAAACCGGGTTCTTCTTCTATAATTTTGACAATTTGCTTGGCATGCAAAAACTCTTGTTTTGCCGCTTTCCTCAGTTTTTGGATACATTCAGGCAAGACAGGAATATTGTTCAGCCCAAGCAGAGTTTCCTTAACGTCTGGTGAGAATGGGAACTGATGTAAACGCTCGGTACGAATAAATACATCGTTAAAATCATCATCGGTGAATGGCTTGGGAATCACAAAATGAATTGATTTGTCAACGATGATGTTAACATCAAAGTTGACTCCCCCGGTAATCAAAGCTCGTACGGAGAGAGGAAATTGCTCTGCCGCTCTTTGCAACAGCTGTGTGCCTTTTATCTTGGGCATCATCAAATCGCAAATGATTAAATCGGGCGCTTGCTCAATCTGCGCTTGCCAATCACTCGCCTCTTGAATACAGGTCAATGTCCATCGTGGGCGTAGTCGACGAATCAAGCGACGGGCGGCACTTAGCATCAACTCATCATCATCAATGTAAACGACATGAAAACAATCTTGATTCATCAGCGCGGATTTCCCCTGTAAGTTCATCATTATAAGTTATTTAATACTATGAACATTAAAGTTGTGAACAGATTAGCTTGTCTATTCAATTATTAGAAGTTTAGAGCCGCAGTGCAGAACTTGCGTACCATTGACTTAAAAAACTTCTCTCTCAACTTATGATTTGTGATAGAGCTCAAGCAATCCACATTCTTTGTGCAGAAGTAAGAATCCAACTATATAGTTTACTAAGATCGTTTTAATTTCACTCACTAAAATTAGAAAAAAACAAGTATCGGCAATGTCAGTTACACGGGTCAAAAAAATGACAAAAACAATAAAATTCAAGCTATTATTTCCAATAATCCTATTAACTTCATTGGCTTTTTTATTATTCCAACAAAAATATTCACAATTGAAAGACTCAAAAAAGACATCCATTTCCATCGCAGTTTCACACACCCCATTATCTGCGCCTTTTTTTATTGCTCAGCAACAAGGTTTTTTTTCACAACACAATCTTGATGTCACGCTCGTTAATTGCAGCGGAGGTGTCCGTTGTATGAAAGAAATGTTTTCAGGGCATGTCGATTACTCAACAGCATCAGAGACGGTCGCCATGTTTAATCGATTTAATAGACAAGATTTTAATTTGCTTTCCAGCTTTGTCACCTCAACCAATGACATTAAAATCATCACGAAGAAAAGCAATAACATTACACGAGCTGCCGATTTACTCTCACGACCAATTGGGGCAATTAAGTCAAGCGCCAGTGAGTTTTACCTCGATACCTATTTATTGTTAAACAATATTAATCCCAATTCGGCTCAAATCGTTTTTTACTCCCCAGAGGAGCTCAGCCAAGCTTTGCTCAACGATGACGTCGTCGCCATCAGCACTTGGGAACCGCACATTTATAATATAAACAGCCAAAATGCCAATTTGCTAACCGATCTTAGCCTTAATGGTATTTATCAATTGAACTTTAACCTCTTTTCGATGAAACACCCGATGAGTACTCTTTCAACAACCGATAAAAAACTGCTTGATTCACTTCGCAGCGCGATTGACTGGATAAGCAATAACGATGAAGAAACACAACAAATCATCGCCGACAAACTTTCAACATCGAAACAGCAAATCGCATGGACATGGGGAGATTACTTTTTCCATTTATCTTTGAGTAATTCTTTGTTAGCAAATATTGAATTACAAGCGCGATGGGCGTTGGAAAAAGGGCGGATACCAAAGCAACCCATGCCCAATTTTCGAGATTTGTTGACGACCGAGTCCACTCCCGCCCCAGTAAAATTAAACTAGGCCGCCGCCATGCTAAAGTCTCTCTCTCACAAATTAATGCTGCTTATTGTGATCACGCTGACGCTTTTTGTCTTGACCGTAACGTCAATGAAAGCACTGTTAAGTACACAGCAAAGCAATCAAAGAAGTATGGAAGTATTGATTCATCTTCAACACCAGGTCGACCGTATTCAAAGTCAACTTTGGACCTATCTTCAATACCAAGACGAGCCCAGCTTAACCAATATTGAGAAAAGTCAGGTACATTTAGAGGCATTCTTAAATACTGCCCCTGATTGGTTAGATAAAAGGCATCATTTATTTCGCCTTAATCGCGATTTGTCATCATTGATCGCTTTTGAGCAAGGATATCAAAGAGTCAGTCCGCCATTTAATAATACCCTACGAGGTATCGATATCCTCAATGCACGATATGACATGATCACTCAATCGATGAAGGATGCTGTCGGACAAATTCAACGGCAGATTATCTCTACCAACACCTTGATTCACCGTACAACTCTCATTGCAACTTCAACAAAATTACTGGCTTTCACTGTGGTCATAATGGTGATTTCCTATATCATTTTTCGTCATACTCAGACTGGATTTAGAGTGTTAAATCGCCGAATAAGTAAACTTGCCAATGGCGACATGGACTCTCAGATAGCCTGTGCGAACTTAGATTTAGAGTTCGACACAATCGCCAAACAATTTAATAGTATGACGGCACAGCTCAAAAACATTACCTTTAGCCGAGATGAACTCAAAGCTGAGATCGAGAAGCAAACACAGATTTTAACCACGCAAAAAGAAGAATTGGTTTACCTTTCAGAGCACGACTCTCTCACGGGGTTACTCAACCGACGTGCGTTAACAGAAGCACTAGAAACCGCAATTCACAAAGCCAAGCGAACTAAATACAAGTTAGCCGTACTCTTTATTGATTTAGATAAATTCAAAGCCGTGAATGACCATTATGGCCATTCCGCAGGGGACTTCGTATTACAGACGACAGCTAAGCGCATCTCTGACAACATAAGAGAGTCTGACTTTGCGGGGCGTTTAGGCGGCGATGAATTTGTTATCTGTTTAGACTTAGTGGATAATTTTGTTGCTTTGCAGCCAAAGATTAAACAAATCCACGCGGTCATAAAAGAACCAATTTATTGGCAAGACCAAGAGCTATCTGTTGGAGCCAGTATTGGAGTGAGCTATTATCCAGACGACACACAAAATACCCATGAACTGTTAACCCTCGCCGACCAACGTATGTATACAGATAAAAAAGCGACGTCTATTTAGTTGACCGTTTTGATTAGCGGGCTGACAAAATTGCTCTCGCTATAAGCGACGCTCCATGGTTTTTTGTGAAAAATAGCTCACCCACCGTCTCGGCAATAGTGGCACGATCCAAGTTAATAACGCGCCCAGTCCTTTGTTATCAAATGCAATGCGTTTTCCATTGAGCATGGCCTGATAACCCACACTCGCGGTGTGGGGGGCAGATTTTGCCATCCCCCACGCTTTTACGCCCTGCAGCCCTCCTCTTTTGACAAAGTCGGTATCCACAGGGCCGGGACACAAAGCGGTAACCGTCACCCCTGAGCCGGCTACTTCTTGTGCAATCGCTTCGCTAAGTGACGTGACGTACGCTTTAGTCGCGTAGTAAGTCGCTTGCAATGGCCCAGGTAAAAAAGAGGCGGTCGAGGAGACATTGAGGATTTTCCCCGAGCCTTTGACGATCATTTCTGGCAAAAAGCAATGGGTTAATTGTGTTAACGCCAAGATATTGACCATCACCATTTCCCTATCTTGCTCAAATTGACGTTGATAGAAAGGCCCGTAGCCGCCAAAACCTGCATTGTTTATCAAATAATCGACTGACATATTGAGCTGCTTAACACTTTGATACGCTTCATTAACGGCCTGAGTAGAAGAAAGATCAGCGACAATGACCTCGACTCGGATTGGCCAACGCGCCAGTAACTCGTTTTTCAACGTAAGCAAATCGCCTTCGTTACGGGCGATCAAGATTAAATCACCACCATGACTCGCATGTATTTTAGCCAGCTCTTTACCTATACCTCTTGAAGCTCCGGTAATTAACGCTGTTGCCATAAAAATCTCCTGACCCTTTAGTGAAAAGCGTATAATTTTACCTAATTTTTCTGCTCAAGTTCATAGCACGGTCACAAAGTTTGCATAGTGTATGTCATTCTGCTTGTTTCACAATCACGATAAACTTTGAAGCCATTAAAACGTTATCAATACGAACGCTACGCTGTATTATGTAATCTTGCCTACCCCCGTGTTTTCAAACAAACGCGCTACGGTTTTGACCCTAACGGACAAAGAGTCATTAAAAACCAGTATGGTAAGATCATGATCCGAGTGCTTTGGAACAAGGAAAAAGAAGAAGTGGTGGTGGTATTTAAAGGCTCTCACAGCCTAAGTGACTGGCTGTGGAATTTTGCCATGTGGACGAAAAGTTTAGAGCAATGGCGATTGCCTTATCGCATTCACGCCGGCTTCCATCATTTACTCCATCAAGAAAGCCAACCCAGTCACAATGAAGACTCGTTAGGCTTGAGTGTTTTTGAACGCCTGAATGCGATTTTGGTCCCTCTCATAAAACAGGGAAAGCGCATCTCGATCACTGGCCACTCCTCAGGCGGTGCCATTGGTTGTGTGGTCGCCGATTATCTCGAGCGACAATATCCTAAATCGATCAAGCGCGTCGTGACATTTGGTCAACCTGCTGTCGGAGATTGGCGGTTTAAACGTCGCTATAAACTGAGCCACAAAACCTATCGCATTTGCTGTGATATCGATATTGTTACCTTTATGCCTCCAGTGCCCTTTGTCTATTGGCATGCCGGTAAAGCTCTGTGGCTTTACAATGGCCGTATCTATGAAAACACCCCCACACTCATTCGCCTAGGGCGCTCACTGCTCAGTTGGATTATTCGTCCTTTCTCTTATCACCTCATGAGTAAGTACATTAGAAACAAAGATTTTTTTGACGAACGCTAAAAGCCACCAACGCAACGTAAACACAAAAAGAGCCACGCCGCCCTCGGAATGGGGTATGACAAGGCCCAGTATAAAGCTCAGTTAAGGCTGGTTGTCTTTTTTGGTCATGCTGTTGTCAGCATCGCCGTAGGGGTAACGGGTGTGCCCGAAACGAATTAATAAAATCGCCAAAGCGACAATAAAAATCGCCCCCGACAATCCGAGCATACGCCAAGTATCAAGGTTTTTCATATCAAGTGCCATGTACCTAGCCAAAGCAACAATCACGATGTACAAGGGCATTCTCACCGGTAATCGCCCCGATTTTAGGTACAAACCAACCATTGCCAAAACTTCAAGATAAATAAACAGCAATAGCAGATCGGCCAAGGTCACTGCTTTATTACTGATGACTAACCAGACTTCTTGCCCCATGGCGATGACCGTCATTACCGCGATGAGTAATAACCCGAGATCCTCGACCAAACTCAGTGACCGGTTTCCTATTTTTTTTAATACGCTCATCCATAACCCCTTAGGCTATTCAACTAACTCAAAATTGACTCAAAACTGGGTAAAACCCCACAGAACGGAACTCAAGTTCTGGCAGCATAATCAAACTCACCCTAATTGGATTAAACTGAACATGAACAACTTAAAACCATTAACACTAGCACTGCTTATTCTCGCCCCCAATGCGTTCGCTAACAGCCAATCACCAAACCAAAGACCTAAAAACTCAGATGTAAAAGTGTGCCAGCAAGATAAAGATTGTCAACAAAATCAAGAATTTCTTAACAACCAAGAGCAAGAGTTACAACACTTTTTCTCCCAAGAAGAAAAAAAATCGAAATAATCGGTAAATTTTTATTGCATTTAAAAAATGATGCCACTACTATCGCGACGATTCTTGATGATAGCCAATCCGAGTACATCACATTCGTGGCAAGGCGATAGAGCAACTATCCAAGGGGTAAACTTTGCTAGCGTTCATCGCGCTCAATTTTGCTCTTTCACGGCCAATTTCACCTTGTAAGAGCAATGTTTTTCGGATAAAAAACATGGCACATTTCACTCCCATCGGCGAAACTTTTCTTGCAAAAAATTCGCTTAATTCATCACAAAAGAACTGGCTAGCTCAAACCGCTAACCACTACGGTACGCCGAGTCTTATACTGGATCTAGACAGTGTAAGAATGCAGTATCGCGCCTTGACTCGTGCATTGCCCAACGTCACATTACATTATGCACTAAAACCGCTTCCACATGCTGAAGTCGTCAAAGTGCTGGCACAAGAAGGGGCAAATTTCGATCTGGCCACCAATGGTGAAGTGGATTTGGTGCATCAATTAGAGATTGACCCGAGTCGTACCATACACACTCATCCAATCAAAAAGCCAGCCGATATTCAACGCGCATTAGACTATGGCTGCCGTGTGTTTGTCGTTGACAATTTGAATGAACTCAAAAAGATGATTGAGTTTCGCCACCAAGTGATGATTTTGATTCGTTTGAGTTTTAAAAACCCCGATGTGTCGGCCGATCTATCGAAAAAATTCGGTTGCTCGCCACAAATGGCCATAGATATTGCTAAACAAGCTTATCAGTGGGGAATCACAGTACAGGGCTTGTCATTTCACGTTGGCTCACAGACTTGCGATCCACTGAAGTATGTCCACGCAATCGACGTTTGTGCTGCGGTCATGGAGCAAATTATCGCCCAGGGGTTACCGGCTCTAACCACCCTTGATATCGGTGGTGGTTTTCCCGTTGCGTACAGTGATAAAGTGCCGAACATTGACGAGTTCTGCCAGCCGATAAACTTGGCCATCGCAAAGTTGCCGCAGAATGTCACGGTCATTGCTGAGCCTGGCCGCTTTATAGTTGCCCCGTGTATGACCGCGTTAACCGCTGTGATAGGCAAAGCCCAGCGCGACAACCAAACATGGTATTACTTAGACGATGGTTTATATGGCTCTTTTAGCGGGTTAGTTTTTGATGAGGCTCGATATCCAATTCAAGCTCTTAAAGAGTCTGAACAGCGTTTTTCGAGTGTGTTAGCGGGACCAACCTGTGACAGTATTGACGTAATTCACGATAATATTATGCTGCCTGAGCTAGACGAAGGGGATATTTTAGTGACTAAAATGATGGGCGCTTACACCAGCGCCACTGCAACGGATTTTAACTTTATCCGCCGCGCCAACATCATCGTGGTTGAGCAGCCTGCCCTTTTATCGATGGCAGGTTAACCCCGAAACACGGACAGAACGACCAAAACGAGACGCATTGATGTCTCGTTTTTTAATGGCTTACTGCGTCAATGAAACACGGGGGCTATGGCGCAACGCATCACTAGTGTGCTGCGTCAAAACCTGGCCGTCTTGCTCAATAAAAAAGACCTCAAGCCCTTGTTTTTTAGCAATAAGTTGTCCTTGCTTCGGCCCTAGACACATCATGGCCGTTGCCCAAGCATCTCCCAACACAGGATCTTGGCCAAATACCGAGCTTGAAACCAAATGATGGGCGACTGGGGCACCGGTCCTGGCATCGAGGATGTGGGAATACGACTTACCATCTTTGTCAAAGGAGTGATGATAACTCCCCGACGTATCCAAGGTCACCCCCGCTGTCGATAAAATGGAGACCAATTGATATGGCTCAATCCCTTGCTGTTGAGGAATGGGCTTCTCAACGGCAATCTTCCAATGACTGCCGTCGGGTTTTTGGCCTTTTATCTGCATATCTCCGCCAAATTCAATCAAGTAATTATCAATATGTCGCTGTGCCATTATTTGGCTCAATTCGCCAATGGTATACCCCTCCCCCATAGACGAAAAGTCTAAGGCAACACTCGAATCGAGCTTGCGAATTCTTTTGTTGGTAGGGTCGATCTCTATTTTGTCCAAACCAAGATGCGCTTGAACCTGCTCAATGTCTGCTTGGCTAGGAACGACGAATTGATCTTTATCAAAGCCCCATAATGAAAACAAAGGCCCAATAGTAGGATCGTAGCAGCCTAAGCTCTGCACATTCACTTGATGAGCAACGTGCAGTAATTCGATGAAATCCTCAGAGACCTCTTGCCAAGCAAGAGACGGATTGCGATTGAACCGAGAAATGAAAGAGTCTTCGCGATACGTCGATAATTCTTTGTCTATTGCTGCCAATTTTTCTTCCAGTAACGGCTGTAAGACTTCGGCAGAAACATCAGACTCTGACCACCAACTAATATGATAACTGGTACCTTGAGCAAATCCTTCTGTTTTGTGCAGCGGTGCCACTTTACTACAAGAAACTAACACGGTGAGAAATGAAAAAATAACCACGCGGGGAAAACTCGAAAACGAGGTAAAATACGACATGTGTAAACCGGTTAAATAATGAAGTTATTTATAGTATCAAGGAGCTATCACGAATACCACGACATCCCTGTTCTCTGTTCTCTGTTCTCTGTTCTCTGTTCTCTGTTCGGCTAGCGTATTTTAAACCAACGAAAAAGATATTCCTGCTCGGTGAAATTTTTTCATTCTTTGCCAGGTCTTATCATTAGTAGAGGCCTTTGCGAGTACCAGCTATGAAAAAGCGTTTTAAACCATCCCAATCGTTTAAAGATCATCAGGTTACGGATGAATCTGTGTATTTATCCCGGCGAAAAGTCCTGGCTCAAATGGGCTTTGCCGGCGTCGGAGCTTTAATCAGTCAAAAGGCGAGCGCATTTGATTGGTGGCAACAAGGCGATGATGACAATACCCCCCCCATGACACAGTCATTGACATATTCAGCTGACAAGAGTCAGCAGCAAACCTTAACACCGTTTGAAAAAGTCACCCAGTACAACAACTTTTACGAATTTGGCACCAGTAAAGAAGCCCCTGCCGAAAACGCACAAAACTTTAAAACTAACCCCTGGCAATTATCCATTGAGGGATTGGTAGAAAAACCCATCACATTAGACTACGACGACCTACTCAAACGCTTTGCCTTACAAGAGCGCATTTATCGACTGCGCTGTGTGGAGGCTTGGTCTATGGTAATCCCTTGGATTGGTTTTGAGTTGGGCGAACTCATCAAACAAGCCAAACCACTTTCCAGTGCCCGTTATGTTCAATTTGAAACCCTTTATGACCCGGAGCAGATGCCTGGTCAAAAAAGTCGTATTTTAGGCGGAGGTTTAGATTACCCTTATGTCGAAGCGCTAAGACTCGATGAAGCCATGCACCCATTAACGTTAATGAGTGTCGGTTTATACGGAAAAACCCTGCCCCCTCAAAATGGCGCACCAGTACGCCTTGTCGTGCCTTGGAAATATGGGTTTAAAAGCATTAAATCGATTGTAAAAATAAGGCTGACGGATAACCAACCATTGACAACTTGGAATAAAATCGCCCCTCAAGAGTACGGCTTTTATGCCAATGTTAATCCCAACGTCGACCACCCACGTTGGAGCCAAGCCACAGAGCGCCGCATTACTGCTGGAGGACTATTTTCAACCAAAAGAATCGATACCGAATTATTCAACGGCTATCAAGAAGTGGCCTCTTTATATCGCGATATCGACTTAAAGTTACAGTTTTAACCTCCAAGTGAATTCATAATGAAGTTGCTCAAGTTTGTTCTAAACCTTTCAATTCTTGGTTATGTGGCCTACGCGGTGACAATTGCCATTTCTGGCCAAGTGGCAGACCCTGTGCAATATCTTTTGCATACGACCGGATTAACGGCGTTAAAACTGTTATTGCTGACTGTTGCGATAGGACCGATAGCAAAATGGTTGAATAAACCCGGTTTAAATATGTGTCGAAAAATGCTGGGGCTTTATACTTTTGCCATCGCGGGGATGCACCTACTTACTTATCTCACCTTTGATTTGCAGTATCAATGGGCAGAAACCTTTCAAGCCATTATCTATCGACCCTATATCACACTCGGTTTTTTGAGTTTTGTGTTATTGACCCTATTAGCCCTCTCATCTTTTGATTGGGCTAAAAAGAGACTCAACAAATATTGGAAACGTATTCATAACGGGGTGTATGTCATTATCGTTTTGTGTTTATTACATTTTTCTTGGTCACAAAAAACCATCTGGGATGAGGCGTTATACTACTGGCTGACTGGGTTAGTGCTTTTGTACCTCAAAATGAAACCTCAATTAACCAATGCCAAACGATAAATAGTGACAACAAAGAGTGGACATAGATTGTGCATAAACCGGCAATAAACACTGGTAATAATTATTTTTGAGTAAAGGATCAACACAAATAAGCTGAATTTGTATATAACACTAAAACTCTTAGCAAAAATAGACTAGTATTAACTCATTGATAATTTATTTGCCCTATCCATGCTTGAGTCTATTTTTTCAGCCTTCACTATTCCTCCCAATAGTGAAATGCTCGTTGGTCATTACAATTATTGGCTTGTGACACTATCAATTTTAATCGCCATCTTTGCGTCATGGATGGCCTTTAAAGCCGCATCCTTTACCCGAACTCAAAGCAAATTTTGGGCGCGGCAACTTGTGTTGGCCAGCGGTAGTCTCGCGTTAGGATCTGGGATCTGGTCAATGCATTTTATTGGCATGCTCGCCTTTGATATACATATGGCAATTCACTACGACGTCGTATTGACTATTATTTCAATGCTACCTAGTTTGGCGGCCTCGTGGGTAACCCTTTATCTTTTACACCAACGAATTTTATCTTCTCACAGTGTCGTCATGGGCGGGATCTTAGTCGGCCTTGGCATAGGCACTATGCACTATATGGGCATGGAAGCGATGCAAATGGGCGCTATGTTGCGCTACGATTTGACTACGTTTTTGTTGTCTATTGTTGCCGCCGTCGTTCTGGCTTCCATCTCCTTGTCGATTCGTTATAGCATCTCTCGCTTGTTGCCAATTGTATTGAGCGATAATACGGTGCAAGTGATCGCCGCGATTGTGATGGGCTCGGCAATCTCGAGTATGCACTACCTAGGCATGGCCGCTGCTCGTTTTCCTCAAACGGCAGACATGGCACACCATGTAATGGATGACTCTTACCGTACAGGCCAATCGATGTTCTTATCGGCGGCGGTAACTTTTGTGACAATCGTAGTAATAATATTGGTTTTTATCATCAACCTAGCGCTGCAATACAAAGAAGTTTCTGAGCGAGCAAGAAACAAACGCAACCGATTACAAGCGATGATGAATACTGCGGTTGATAGCATTATATTGATCGATGAGAACGCCATGGTTGTCGACGCGAATATGGCCGTTTACAAATTATTGGGTTGGCGACCTGAGCACATTATTGGCCGCAATATCAAAATGATCCTGCCACCCATGTATCAGCCTGATCACGACAATTTTGTTAAAAATTTCATCAACACAGGCCAAGCAAAAATTATTGGCTCAGGCCGTGAAGTCGAAGCTCGGCACAAAGATGGTACTCACATTCCCGTAAGGCTTAGCATCGGGCACTTTGAAGATAATAACCAGCACTATTTTGTTGGCTTTATTTCCGACCTCAGAGACCGAATTGGCATTGAACAAGCATTGAGAAGTAATGAAAGTCGCTTTCGTTCTGTACTGAGTAACATGCCAGGTACCGCTTATCGACGTGCCGACTATCACCAAAGCCCGATGGTTTACATTGGTGAGGGTATTGAAAGCCTGACTGGCTACCCAACCAAAAACTTTTTATCATCGAACAAATCCGTGCATTTTTTAACCTTGATTCACCCCGATGATCGAGAGCGCTATCAAAATTTAAAATGGAACAACAATACCTTCGCCATTGAATATCGCTTAATTCATAAAGATGGCAGTGTACACTGGGTCTATGAACACGGGGTCAAAGTTCACGATGAAATCACCCAAGAAGCTTGGATTGATGGTTTTATTATGGACATCACTGACCGTGTTACTTTGCTTGATGAGCTAAAAATCGCCAAAGAGAAAGCAGAGCACGCCTCGGCTGCCCGGGCGGCCTTTTTGGCAAATATGAGCCATGAAATCCGTACGCCAATGAATGCCATTATTGGCTTTAGTGATCTTTTGATGCAATCACAACAAACTGTTGCTAATGCCAAACAAATTGCAACAATCAATCAATCGGCTCGTTCTTTATTGCATTTGCTCAACGACATCCTGGATAGTGCGAAATTAGAGAAAGGGAAACTGGAACTTGAGGTCAGGCCCTTTTCTCTAACGGAAGAAATCGACACGGTTATCTCTACGTTGTGGCTGCAAGCTAAAAACAAAAACATTGAGCTAAACACGCAAATTTCAACTGCGTTGCACCCTGCTTATATCGGCGCACCAGAGCGAATTCGACAAGTGCTGATGAATTTGATTGGCAATGCGGTAAAGTTTACCCAACAAGGTCACGTTTTACTGACCGTTGAAACGACAGATGATGGTGTCTGCTTCATTATTGAAGACTCGGGTATTGGCATGAATGAAGCACAAATTCGTCAAATTTTTGAGCCTTTTGCACAGGCAGATGCCTCTATGAGTCGACGCTTTGGCGGAACGGGACTGGGTACGACGATCAGTAAACAATTGATTGAACTTATGCACGGAGACATCGAGTGCCATAGTGAATTAAATGTCGGTAGCACCTTTATCATCACCTTACCGCTAGAACCTACGGAACTCCCTCAAGAGGCACAAAAAAGCCAGTCACTACAAAATTTACCGCCATTAACTGTGTTGGTCGTTGACGATATTGACCAGAATATTGAACTGCTCTCCCTCATGCTAAAACGAGATAACCACAAGGTCCTCACCGCCAAAAATGGCGAGCAAGCATTGGAAAAAATGGTTGATCACCACTGTGATGTCGTTCTGATGGACTTACAAATGCCGATACTTGATGGCTTATCGGCAGCCAGCCTACGCCGTGATTTTGAACGTGAACACAACTTACCCGCGACACCGATCATTGCCCTAACCGCCAGTGTGTTACAACAAGACCGTTTAGAGGCCACCCAAGCTGGTATGAATGGTTTTGCCAATAAACCCATTGATTACCCGAAGCTATGTAAGGAAATGGCGACCGTATTACAACTCGATTGGCACAGTGAAGGGGACACTGAGGACGATCAATCCTCCGACAACCGCTTGTTTAATTTAAATCAAGCCATTAATTTATGGGGTGATGAGCACAGTTATTGGCATCAAATTAGACGTTTCCTACAACAGTGGCCAAACTATATTCAAGAGTTTGATGAAGCCATTGAACAAAAAGACAATATCAATGTTGTACGTCTTGCTCATACTCTCAAAGGCTTAACTGGTAATCTTGCTTTACCCGCAGCAATGGAGAAATTTGCTGCATCAGAAAAGCACGCCAAGCACAACCAATTGTCTCTCAGTCAGCAAGATTGGCAACAAGCCACCGATTACATCGCGCAATTAACATTACAAGTTCCCAGTGATGACAACGCCGTTGAATCAGACAACGCCGATACCCCGTCACTCAATAGTGCCGACGTGATCGCTCTATTCGATACCTTAATTGGGCAACTAGAGCACCACCAATGTGAAGATGAATTGATTGAACAACTAACAAATTTACTAGCCAAACAGTATTCAAGTCAATTAGAAAAGCTGATCAATGCCGTTGAGGACTTTGAGCTTGAACAAGCTCTGCAACATGCACGTACGTTAAAGCAACAATTTCATAAGGCAAGTTAAATGGATAAAAACGCACTAAAACAAAAGCTTTTAATTGTTGATGACGAAGCGGTCAACTTGCGTATTTTAAAAATCACTCTTGAACAAGACTACCAATTAATGTTTGCCAAATCAGGTCAACAGGCACTGCAAATTGCACAAAAAGAAACACCCGATTTAATCTTACTCGATGTGATGATGCCAGACATGACTGGTTTTGAAACTTGTCAGCAACTAAAACAACAATCTGACTTAGAACATATTCCGGTCATTTTTGTCACCGCGCTCAGTGACCCTGATGATGAAACCAAGGGCTTTGATGTCGGTGGCGTGGATTACATTACGAAGCCGATTTCCCCCGCCATCGTCAAAGCTCGCGTCAAAACCCACCTATCCTTGGTAAACGTCGATCAAATAAAGCGCACTCAACTCGATATTATTCACATGCTTGGTCGCGCGTCTGAATACAAAGACAATGAAACTGGCTTGCACGTCAAACGCATGAGCGAATACTCACACTTATTGGCTTTAGCAGCAGGATGGAGCGAAGATGAAGCGGAAGCTTTACTGTATGCCGCTCCCATGCATGACATCGGCAAAATTGGTATTCCTGATGCCATATTGCAAAAGCCGGGCCCTTTGTCTGATGAGGAGTTTGATATCATGAGGCAACACCCAATCATGGGGCTGCACATTATTGGCGAAACCCGTTCGCCATTACTGCAATTAGCGAAAGTCGTTGCCCGGACCCATCACGAAAAGTTTGACGGCAGCGGATACCCTGAAGGGCTTGTTGGCTCAGATATACCTCAAGCAGGGCGTATTACCGCCATTGCGGATGTTTTCGACGCCTTAACCAGTAAACGTCCATACAAGGATGCCTGGCCTTTAGAAAAAGCATTCGCACTTTTAAACGATCAAAAAGGCAAGCACTTTGATCCAGAATTGGTCGATTTATTTATCAGTCAAAGAGACAAAGTCGCTCAAATAAACCAAAAGTGGCGAGACTAAGCACCAGTCTCGCATTTCTCATCAAATCAATTAGTTACGAAGGCAAGTTTGAAAATACGTGACCCTATCACAAGCTAATCGAAAAACTTTTGCCGGTTTGCCTCCAGTGCCTTTGGGTGATGAGGCCATTTTATTCGCACTGACAATCACACCAGTATCAATTAAGCGCCGTTTAATGGTCATGCGATTTACCTCAACGCCGAATTTTTGGTACGCGGTAATGATGTCGGAGACCAAGAATTCCTTTTCCAGTAAAAAAAGGACCACAGAGGTATATTCGACGGCAGCGCGCAGCTTTTTCCAGGCGTGGTGAATTTGAGCCTGATGGTCGAACGCTAACCCGGCCTCCTTTGTCGCCATTAACTCATCAATATCAACCCATTTGACTCTATCTTGCTCTAAGCCTGAATCGTTAATCTGCTGGACATTAGACGCATTACACAGGGCATAATGCGAAATACTGACACTCCATCCCTCTGGGTCGCGTTTCGCGTTGCCATCAACCAAAGGATCGCTAATGAAATTGGGGTAAGTATGAACTTTTTGCCGACAAATCCTTTTACGTGCTGACTCAAAATCTTTGTCGGCCGGCTCCCCCCCAAGATGGGACATATCTTCGTCATACACCCAGCCCCCCGGGATAGCCCATTTATTGAAATCTGGCCGCTGGGGATTATTCCTTTTTAATAACAACACTTTTAAGCCTTTCTCTGACAGACAAAGACAAACCATATCAATGGTAACTATCATCACTCCCCCTATTTTTTACTCTGTCATTCTAGATCAGAGCACATCGGCACTCAATGAGTTTGTTCAATATTGTTCCAAACTTAACGTAATGACCAAGACAAGTAACCCAGAAGCACATGACTCTTCCATGTTGATATATCGACTTTATTACCTGCTAAATTTGACTTTGAAGAAGAGCTGAATTATCTTCACTTCAAGTTAACAACATTTTGTTACTAAGTCATATCACTAAAAGAGGATAGGGGAATGTGTGCAACAGTATTCTCACCATCAATCATACAAAGTCTGTTAGATTTGGACGCCTACAAAATCAATATGATGCAGGCTATTCACACCTTTTACCCCGATGTCGAAGTGCGATACGAACTGATTGTTCGCTCCGATGAAGATCTCAGCCCTCTCATTTCAGACATTCATAGCCAAATTCAATCGCTGGCTGGATTATCCTTTTCACCTGACGATATAGACTACCTAAAACAACACGCGCCTCACCTTAAAACAAGCTTTCTCAATACCTTGCACTATTTCCGCTTTACCCCGAGTGAGCAGGTACAACTGGGCTTTGTAGAACACCATGATCGCAAGCAACTCAGCATCAGTATTCGCGGCGCTTGGCGTGATACCATTCTGTATGAGACCTTAGTCATGGCCATTATTTCTGAAGTCAGAAGCCGTCAATATTGGCACTCCGTTTCAGCGCAGCACATCAAAAACGTGATTGATGACAAAGTACAACACCTCAAATCAGAATTAATGAAAAGAAACATCGACAACTTTTCTCTCACAGAAATGGGCACGAGACGTCGATTTTCTTCACAAGCTCAAGATATCATTCTGTCAGTGTTGACCAAGGAAATACCTCAGTGCCTCGTCGGCACCAGTAATATTCATTTCGCCAGAAAATATGACTTAACACCGATAGGCACCATTGCCCACGAATGGTTTATGGGACACCAAGCGTTTAGTCACGTGGCAGATTCCCAACAACAGGCATTGAAACAATGGCTCAATGCCTTTAATGGTCAACTTGCGATTGCGCCAACGGACACCATTTCGATTGATGCATTCCTTAACGATTTTTCTCCTCAGCTTGCCAAAGCTTATGATGGTGTAAGGCATGACTCGGGCTGCCCATACACTTGGGGAGACAAGTTAATCGCGCATTATCAACAATTGGGAATTGATCCAAAATCAAAATTATTCATCTTTTCCGACGGTCTCAATTTTGATCAAGCACTCGATATTTGCCAATACTTTGCGGGACGCGTTAACGTGTCCTTCGGTATTGGTACCTTTTTAACCAATGATTTAGGGGAGTATTATAATAATGAAGGGGAGCTTTATCACCCGCTCTCTATCGTGGTCAAACTGGTTGAGTGTCAGCACAGACCCGTGGCTAAAATCAGTGATGAGCCCAAAAAGGCAATGTGCGAAGACCCTATTTTCCTCGCCCATGTGAAGAAAACGTTTAATCTCGATCTTAACCTAGAGCAACTGTGCGAAACACTACGAAAAGCGCCATATCAAAAAAGGCGCTTGTACATCGCCGCATAGCGGATGTTCTTTAATGAATAGTGGCCCTGCTCGCCAGGGTCACCTATGCCGCCAACGTAATCGATTAAGAATGACGCCTTATTGCAATGAGCCGTGAACAAACCGCACTCACCATGGTTACTTATACCAATATGGCTCAGCCACTGCGTTGATATCTCATTGGTATTGGAACCTCACCTCTAAAACAGCCACTTTTTCACACCGGATTTTGCAAAATAAAAAATCACTGCAAAATAAAAACAAACCTTTGAAATCAGTTGCTATACACCAAAACAAAAAATAAAGATTGCCTTAAAAAACATATAGATAGGGTCGGCGAAAAGTTGGCATAGTTAATGCCTAATAGATAATGACCCTTATTAAGCCGAGGGTCACCTAGCCAACTGACGTTGTTAGTGAACCCTATTTTGTTCACATGTTACGCGCCAATCCATTTTATGGGTTGGCGCTTTTTTATGCTTTATACCTAGACCCAGATAAAACTCAATAAAACACGCCACTTTTCAGTCCCCTCCCCTGTTGTAATGCAAGTGCCCTTTTTACTGTATTGCAAAATGAAATTTATATTGCAAAATAAAAACAAGTAATTGAAACAAGTTGCTATACATAGACAACAGAAATAAAAAAAGCAATTTAAAAACAATAAGATAGGGATAAATAAAAAACTGGCACGGTTAATGCTTATTAAATAATGACCCTTATTAAGCCGAGGGTCACCTAGCCAACTGACGTTGTTAGTGAACCCAATTTTGTTCACACATTACGCGCCAATCCATTCTCTGGGTTGGCGCTTTTTTATTGATACCCAAAGTAGCAGTGACAAACATAAAACCAACTTGCTTTTAGCAACAAACGCACTCTTGCTTCCCATGGGTCATTGCCAAGCTTGGCAAAATAAAATAACGGTTTGCAAAGCAAAAATGCACATTTGAAACAAGTTGCAATTCCCAGTCGCGAGAGATCATGATAAACAATGCCTTTTACTCTTTTTAGTCACAAGGCACAATGATCATCCCCGCCCTCAGGCCGACAGCAACATTCGGATTAGGGAATAAAATACATGCGCCAGCATCTTGGTTCCAATATTCATAATCGCCGTCTTGTGCAACTTTGTGATTCATGGCTATTGGCGTGAAATTAGGCGCCGTGTCTTTGAGGTCAGTGAATCTAAACTGTTCGCTTTGTTTGTGAAGGACTTGCTTGACAGTAAAAAGTTCAACGTTTCGTAAGGTATCGCTTTTCGACAATTCGTCGGTGAGTAAAAGCTGGATGGCTTTGATTATCGACTGGAATGGTTCGAGCTTGTTCTCACCAAATGGCAACGCTTTACCCAACTCTAAAGTACAACTTAGCGCCCCTAATTGATGGCATGTCCAAGATGTAAACGTACCACTTGGCACCGAATTGATCACCAACGCATTCAACTCACAATGGCAAAACAAGCGGTAAAATGCAGACGATTTATCACAGTGATCGGGTAGCACACCAAATTTTACTTTCAATGACTCTCTAATCGCCGTGTGCATATCAAGGTGCCAACACGTGTTACCATTCGCTTGCATGATAAACTTCTCGACCTGAGCTTTGATTGCCACAACGCGCTGGTATTCGCCACCTAATTTTGTCTGCGTGGGCGCTAAAAATAAGCGGTTCATATCAAACTTTATAAAGCGCTGACCGGCTATCATGGCATCGAAATTACCGAACACGATTAACACATTTTGTCGCAGCGCCAACTTACCCTTGAGCAAATCCATCATAAACGAAAACAAGATCTCTATCGGCGCCGTTTCATTACCGTGGATCCCGGCGGAAAGCACTAAGTACTTGGTAGAGGCCGTTCTTGGTGTAAA
The DNA here is from genome assembly GCF_040957575.1 of Vibrio sp. HB236076. Lineage (NCBI taxonomy): Bacteria > Pseudomonadati > Pseudomonadota > Gammaproteobacteria > Vibrionales > Vibrionaceae > Vibrio > Vibrio sp. HB236076. The sequence continues at coordinate 436,949 of NZ_CP162602.1, read as the reverse complement.
CTCGATGATGCCCTTTGCATGACAATGCCAGGCTAACTGTGCATTTTCACCTATGCTTGGCTCAACTTGCCCTGAACGTAACCACGATTTGAGATCATAATCCACGGGGGACTCCTCTTATGACTTCGACTTGTTTCCATTTTGTTGAAACGGATACAAAGATCCTAGATTCAGTATTTGTGTCAGTTGATCAAGCGCCACTCGATTTTCCTCAAGCAATTGTGGATCGAGTAAATCCTCTTCACTTAATCGATCGCGATAATGCTTTTCAACCCAGTTCACTAAGCGCTGATATTGCTCATTGTTCATGATGCTCGATGGATTCATTGCCATTCGCTCTTGCTCGGTCAACACAACCCGTAACCGCAAACAAGCCGGCCCGCCGCCATTGCGCATGCTTTCACGTAAATCCATCACCATCACTTGATCGATACAATCACTCGATGCAGTCAAATGTTGTAAGTAAGCGGCAACGTTGCGATTTGCTTGCGTCTCTGCAGGTACCAATAACAGCATTCTTCCATTGGCTTTGCTCAGTAGCTGACTGTTAAATAAGTAACTTTCAACCGCATCTTGAACACTCACTGCCTCTGTGGGAACCTCTATTGGTTGAAATTTGCTCCCTTGTTTTGCCAGTCGCTGCTCGATGGTAGAAAAAACCGAGGTTTGATCGACAAAAGCCTCTTGGTGATAAAACCAAACCGGGCCATTCGTGACCGAAATAACGTCATTGTGAAATACGCCTTGATCGATGACGTCTGGATTTTGTTGCAAAAATAGAGTGTCATCCTCTAAAAGCCCATGCCGATAAGCAATAGAGCGACACGCTTCCAGCGTTTGTCTCGCCGGATAATGACGTGGGCCAGGTTGAGTTTGACTGCGCCCATAGACAAACACTTCGACGCCGGGCTGCCGGTCATCGACCGATAATCGATTGTGATTCGCCGCACCTTCATCGCCAAATAACGCCTGTTGTGGCAGTGCCGAATGAATAACAAAATGATTGGAATCATTAAAGGTGGCTTTTAACGCCGCCTCTGTTGCTTTCGCTTCAATAGAACGGTGAAATTTATTGTTGAGGTTCGCTACACTAAAGTGCACTTTGCCATCTCGCGTATCAGCGGATGGAGAAACCGTCGCCGCATTGGCCACCCACATTGACGAAGCCGAGCTGACTGCAGAAAGTAATTGAGGATGAAATTTATGTACCTTGGCTAATAATGATGCGTCATTGTTGGCCGAAAAGCCGAGCTGATTTAAGACCTCAATGCACGGGCGCTCCTGGGGAGGCAGTATTCCTTGCACATACCCCATGTCGTGAAGCGCTTTCATTTTTTTTAGCCCCTGTAGCGCCGCCAGTTTTGGGTTTGAGACCGCTCTTACATTGGCCGTCGAGGCAATATTACCGTGTGATAACCCCGCATAGTGGTGTGTGGGGCCGACCAATCCATCAAAATTGGCTTCCGTACTCATTCTGACTCTCCTGGTAATGGGAACAATGTTAGGCCAGGTGCTAATTGACTGGGTAGGCTAACGTATTGAGATTCGATACTGGCCATTGGCCAGGCGCAGTAATCCGCGGCGTAATAGGCGCTCGGGCGATGATTACCCGACGCACCAACCCCGCCAAATGGGGCACGACTCGACGCGCCAGTTAACGGTTTGTTCCAATTAACGATTCCAGCTCGAATCCGCGCAGAAAAGTACTCGTATTGACTGCGAGATTCACTAACCAAGCCAGCTGACAAGCCAAATCGCGTGTTGTTTGCCTCCTCAATCGCTTGGTCAAACTGCTGATAGCGCTTGATCATCAAAAGTGGGCCAAAGTATTCCTCATCTGCAGCATTATCAAGCTTAGAGACATCTAAAATACCCGGGGTCACAAAAGCGAGCTCAGGTTCTCGATGTTCCATTGCTAACAAAACGCTTGCACCTTGTTGAATCAAACCTTCTTGTACCGCCATTAAGCGCTCTGCCGCCTGCTTGGAAATAACCGGCCCCATAAAGGGTTGTGGCTCTTCATTCCAACGACCCACTTGAATCGCTCGGGTTACCTCAACAAGGCGTTCCACTAACGCATCCCCTTGAGCTCCTTGTTTAATCAACAAACGGCGCGCACAAGTACAACGTTGACCCGCAGAAATAAAGCTGGATTGAACAATTAAATGAACAACGGCATCAATATCTGAAAAATTGTCGATGACTAAGGCATTGTTTCCACCCATTTCCAAAGCCAGTATTTTGTCTGGCTGGGTCGACAGTTGCTGATGCAATTGATAGCCGGTATTGGCACTGCCAGTAAACAGCAACCCATCGACGAGCCGGTGACTGGCCAACTCTTGACCAGTCTGTCCTCCTCCTTGGACAAGATTAATCACGCCACAGGGCAAGCCTGCGTTTTGCCACATCTCTAGAGTAAACTGTGCCGTCCAAGGCGTGAGTTCACTGGGTTTAAATACTATGCAGTTACCGGCAATCAGTGCGGGAATAATGTGGCCATTGGGTAAATGACCGGGAAAGTTATAGGGACCAAAAACGGCCATGACACCATGTGGCCGATGGCGTATCACAGCCTGACCGTCGGCCATTGCCGTTACACACTGTCCGGTGCGCTGATGATACGCCTCAATGGATATCTCCACCTTGTTTATCATGGCTTGTACTTCGGTACCACTCTCCCACAAAGGCTTACCTGTTTCTTGACTGATGATCTTCGCAAGGGCTTGTTTGTGTTGTTCCAGTTGCTGTGCAAATGCCTTGATTACCGCCAGTCTCTGCTCTAATGGCAACAGAGACCAAGAGATAAACGCTACTCTTGCGCTCTGTACCGCGTTATCGACAGTGTCTGAGTCGCTGTGAACCCCTTGCCAAATCGTCTCTCCCGTGGCGGGATTTTTTTTCGTCAACACCGGACCTTGTGTGGACTGCCATTGTTCACCAACAAGTGCATTAGGCTGCTGCATGTGTCTTCTCCTGTGCAAATAAAGAGACGGCTTTCACTTCATCACCCGTCTGTACCGATAAGGCTTTGGCTTGTTTTGCCGATAAATAAAGACGGTGCCCTTTGATTAATGGGGTAGCCTTGATCGCTCGATAATCCTGAAAAGACGTATTTCCAACCAACATTTCTGCTTCACCAGCAGACACTTGTTCCTCGATAACCACTTGGTAGCTGAGGTGATCTTTAACAATACGCAAATCTCGGACATAGGCTTCTAACGTTGGCCCGCCATCGAAAATATCGACATATCCTTCATAACGCATCCCTTCACTCTCCAAAATTTTACGCGCTGGCTCCGTATTTGGATGGACTTTAGCGATGGCGTCTTTGGCCTCTTGACCTAAAAAGTCGATGTAAAGAGGGTGTTTGGGCATCAGTTCAGCAATAAAGGCTTTTTGGCCAATTCCCGTTAAATAATCGGCTTTGGCAAAATCAAACGTAAAAAAGTGACGTCCCAGGCTTTCCCAAAATGGCGATTGCCCATGCTGGTCGGAATACCCTCGCATTTCAGCAATGATTTTACTGGTAAATAAAGATTGAAACGTGGCGATAAACAGCAAACGAGCCTTCGATAAAAAGTGGCCATTGCGGCTATGACGGTAATCGGGGTGCAAAAAAAGTGTACATAACTCACTGTTGCCGGTGTGATCATTACTCAAAAATAACGTTGGCATAGTAGTATGAACGCCCAACTCTCTCGACGCGTGTACGAGTGTCCCGACTCGGTAGTGATACCAAGGGTCACAAAGCCCTATCGCCACTTCAATACCCGATACCCCAACTGCTTTTTTCGTCTCGGTATCTTCAAGAACAAACAAAAAGCCTTCATCTTGCTTCTCTGCCTTTCCTTGCCAAGTCGCTATCATACGCGCAATGCGCTCGTTCAAACTGGCCTGGTGCTGGGGCAACGAGGTAAACCCGACACCGGATAATTCCGCTAATGCCATCAATAAGTCACAATCCGAGCCTTGAACTGGGCGAATGACCATCATAATAATTCCCTTTCAATAAATTACAGCGCAAATAACGTGACTTTTTGCGCTAAAGCAAGCCCAAGTTGTGCCATGGTCTCACGATCAATGACGCAGCGATCTCCGCTGACATCAGCATGCACCATGGCCGTTGAAAAACCATTAACATGCTCAAAGCCCAACAAGTACTTCTTCGCTCCAATGAGAACGTCACCTAGCTCAATTTGAGCCTTAAAGCAAAATTGCCAAATCGCTAAGCTGTTTGCCTGCGCCGTGACGATCGGGCCGGCATCAAAGATTTCAACATACTTATTGGAACGAAAGCCTTGGTCGCTAAGCAATTGATGTTGTAGATGAGTACTGTCATTCACTTGCCCGATGGCAGCTTGTGCCTTTTGACTTAATAAAGGTACATAAATCGGGTAATGGGGCATGAGTTGAGCAATATATGAGCTTCCTTGAGGCCCGTTGAGCAACTCGACGGCTTCATAATCCATTTGAAAAAATCGTCGTCCGACATCTTGCCAAAAAGGGGAATCACCCTGATCGCAAAGACCGCAAATGACCGCCATCCAATGTTCGGAGAAACGGTTGGGCTGCGCGGCCATAAAAAGCAAGCGCCCCAAAGTCAGTAAAATGGGAGAAACTCTATGCTCGACCTCTTTTGCCAAACAAAAAGAAACCAGTTGTGAGTGATCACTTAAATCGTGGGTCAACGTCAGGGCATGAATACGACTGTGGACCCCTAAAGACGGAGAAGAGTGAAATAAGGTCTCGTTTCGAAAAGAGTAAAAAGGTTGTTTATGACCAGCAAGGGCGTGAATCCCTGCAACGCCAACCCTTTCGTTGGTCGCCGAGTTTTCCAGCACAAACAAGTAACGCTCTTCACCAGGGCTAACCACTTGTTGAGCAAAAGACCAAATGGAATGGTCGATTTTCTCGCGTAGTAGAGACTTATCACTGGGTAGCGTATAAACCATCGCACCGCTTTGACAAGCTAATTGATAAACAAAATCCAAGTCGGATTGATTGACGGGTCGCAACACCAGCATACGACGCTCCATGTCGTTAATCGTGTCTAATAACTTATCGCAACCCCGCTGCCAATACTTTCAAATTTACGACCTTAGCTATCAAATTTGCGACAGGCTTTATGAATAAAAAGCCTTGCGTTCATCGCTTGGCGTACGTTGAAAACAAGCTCGATAGGCAGAAGAAAAGTGAGCGCCACTGGAAAAGCCACACATCAACGCAATTTGTACAATAGAATAATTACTCTCGCGCAGTAAGAAACGCCCATGCTCTAAGCGCAGCGATAAATAAAACTTAGAAGGTTGCTCACCGAGAACCTGTTTAAACCGCCGCTCTAACTGACGTCGTGAAATGGCAAGAGAATGGGCAATGTCTTCACAGGTTAAAGGCTCTTCTATATTGTGTTTCATCAAACTAATCGCCTGATCAAGATCATCGGGCAACTCTCTGGTGTCGGTCGGTTGCTCGTGTTCATCTTGAGCCACTTCTAACACATTTTCGCCGCCTAACAGGCGCTGAAACGCACTGTGATCGGCAATAGACAATACCTGCCGGTCTTGCCATAACGGCTTTTGAATGACTTGGTTTCGGCCAGGGGTTGAGCCCCAATCGCCGCTTTCTTCGAGTGTGAAAGCAAGGTGGTGCTGTTGATCTAACCCTGATGTCAACCACCATCGGCGAGCCTCACCGAGCAATACCATTTGGCTATTATTGCTCAACAAGTCTCGTAATGTGTGACACTCCAGAAATGATAAGCGGCACTCATGCTCAGCGATCAACCAACAGGAATCACAGTGCTCTAAATCAATCAGGTGCCGATCAAAATTTAAGGTTAAACACGGTTTCTCGAACTGTTGCCACGTGCTTAATGAACTGGCTTGAGTGGCGATGAGTTGGATACGTATCGAAGGGGAAGCGTTAGAGACGGTTGCCAACCAACCAAACAGAGTATTGAGCGTTGAGACGGACACTTCACCACAAATCACCCATGACCATTGGGTCCCCAACCTAGGGAGAATTGCATCATGCACATAACATCCTTTTACAGTAAGTGCGACCACAAAGCCTCAGCACTTATCAAAAAAGTCATCTTAGCGAAGAGCGCTTTTCATTCACAAGCACAAGGTACAAAAAAACCCGGTTTATACCGGGTTTTGGGATCACAATCATAGTGGCTGCGTATTAACCTCGTTGGCGGCGTTGTTCAACCGCTTGCGCCAATTGACGTAAAACATTTTCGGTATCTTGCCAACCTATACAAGCATCGGTAATCGACTGGCCGTAGTTCTTAGCACGACCATCAATTAAGTCTTGGCGCCCTTCTTGTAAATGCGATTCTATCATCACCCCAAACACGGCTTGCTCACCAGAGGCAATTTGCTGACTGACATCCTCAGCCACCAACATTTGTCGTTCAAACTGTTTTAAGCTATTCGCATGGCTAAAATCAATCATCACTTTTTGCGGCAATCCTAACTTTTCTAGGTTCGTCTTAACCTGTGCGACATGATCAGCACTGTAGTTTGGCTCTTTACCACCGCGTAAAATTATGTGGCAATCGGGATTACCGTCCGTCTCTACAATAGCGGAATGGCCAAATTTGGTGACAGACAAAAAGCGATGCGGCGCACTGGCTGAGCGAATCGCGTCTGCAGCAATGCGAATATTACCATCAGTGCCGTTTTTAAAACCAACCGGACAAGACAGCCCTGAGGCAAGCTCACGATGGACTTGAGATTCGGTGGTGCGAGCACCAATCGCGCCCCAACTGATCAGATCGGCCAAGTATTGAGGCGTAATCATATCGAGAAATTCACTGGCCGTAGGCATGCCCATTTCAGTTAGATCAAGTAACAGTTTACGGCCGATACGCACACCGTCGTTAATCTCGTAAGAATCGTTGAGATACGGATCGTTGATTAGACCTTTCCAACCCACCGTCGTTCTTGGCTTTTCAAAGTAAACACGCATGACCACTTCAAGTTGGCCTTTTAACTCATCACGCAACACTTTTAAACGCTGACCGTACTCTAACGCCGCTTCAGTGTCGTGGATAGAACACGGGCCAATCACCACTAATAAACGATCGTCTTCGCCTTCGAGAATTTGATGAATCGCTTGACGTGACTGATAGGTTGTAGCAGCAGCTTGCTCACTGGCTGGAAACTTCTCAAGAACCGCGACCGGTGGTAGAAGTTCACTTACTTTTTTTATTCTTACATCATCAGTTTGCAACATACTATTACTTCCTAGTTTGCAATGAAAAGTTAACCGCTCAAAATGCGTTTGCGTTCAATGGGGCTTAACTTATCGCCTCTGACCAAAATTGGCAAGCACTAAATTAAAAAAAAGGCAAACAAAAACCAAACAATGAAATTAAATTACACCGTAAAGAAAAGTTTACTTACACGAACGTATCTAAATCATTGCAAAGAAATGACATTTTTTTTTGAACTTGATCTAAACTTACCCATGTTGTTAGTGAAATACAGTTTCATTAACACTAATAATCTATCTCAGGTTCATAATAAAGATAATTATGGAAGGGTGAGCTTTTCAACGAGCCACTCTAATAAAGCAATAAAGCAAAAATTAAGTAGAAGGGTTTCAAATGAATAAAAAATTCACCTTGTCTCTAATTGCAGGACTTGTGAGCAGTGGTCTTGTCGCGCAAAACGCACTCGCAGAAGTCTACGTTGGCGGTCAAGCAGGCTACACTAACCTAGACAACGCTTGTTACGTCAGCGACGGTTGTGATGACGAAGGCGGAGCTGCTGGCCTTTACCTAGGTTATCAAGCCAGTGAACACGTTGGCATTGAACTCGGTGCTGACTGGTTAGGTAAATACGATGTTAATTACCTTGACAACGGGGCATTGGCAACCAGCGAGCACAACCTCTCTGCTATTTCTTTAATGCCTAAGTTTAATTTCCCTATTGCCGATAACTATGACGTATTCTTCAAACTCGGTGCAGCTTACATGCAGTTTGGCGATGCCAATGATGTCGTACCAACGGCGGCTGTCGGTGCGGAATACCACATTTCAAAAGATTGGGGTGCACGCTTGGCTTACCAACGCTACCAAGGTTTTGATGATTCTGTTTTTGACGACATGGACACCAACGTGTTTACGGTTGGCCTAACGTACAAGTTTGGTCAAGCAGAAGCGGCGCCAGCGCCTGTTGCTGTCGAGCCAAAACCTGAGCCGAAACCTATTGTTGAACCAAAACCTGAGCCAAAACCAGAGCCAATCCCAGAATGGATTACTAAACAGCACGCTAAGCAATACGACGAAAGCACCTTTGAAGTTGGCAGTGCCGTTCTTTCTGACGCGGGTAAACAAGCGTTGACGCCATTAATGCACACTTTAGTGCGCTTCCCTGATGCAGAAGCCGTGATCACTGGTCACACTGACTCAACTGGCGCAGCGTCATTTAACCAACGTCTCTCTGAGCAACGCGCTCAAGCCGTGGCAGATTTCCTTACTGCAGGTGGTGTGAACCCAGACAAATTGACCGTGCAAGGTAAAGGTGAGTCTTCTCCTATCGCGAGCAATAACACTTCTGAAGGTCGTAAACAAAACCGCCGTGTAGAAGTTGAAATTCCTAAGTTTGAATACAAAACTCAGCAATAATCTCTATTGTGAAGACGTATTGAACCAAAGGGCGCCTCGGCGCCCTTTTTTACGTCTGAATTGACCGAACACTCTGCCTTCAACTGCACCATTAGATAGGAGCCGCAATACCAACCTGATTAAATATGAAATCGCGTTATTTAACCCGCTAGGGTAGCCAGCTATTTAATCAGAAGATATAACATGCCTGTGCTCAATAATCGCTCGCAATACAGGGCAACAGACTGCTGGTTAAAAAAGCTCAATCGGCTATGTTGTTGCACTTTTTTACAGCCCGGTGATAAGCGACCTCACCGCCTCATCGTCAGGCTAGGTTAAATGTCAGTTTATCGATTGCTCTCTTGGAAATATGATCTCAATTCCATTACATTGACAGTCTATGTGGATAAATGACTTAGGTATAACATGACCGATATTCAAACCTGGCTAGCACGAGATCCCGACCCTCGTACTCAACAACAACTAGAGCAGTTGCTGCAAGAAAACAACCAAACTGAGCTTAACGACCGCTTTCGCGGCCGCTTAGAATTTGGAACAGCAGGCCTGCGCGGCAAAGTGGGGGCAGGCCCCAATCGAATGAATCGCCTAGTTATCCAAGAAACCGCAACGGGTCTAGGTCAATATTTACTATCACAACATGACGATGCCACAAGTCGTGGTGTAGTGATAGGTTATGATGGCCGTCCAGACTCTCAACAATTTGCCCAAGATACCGCGGGCGTGTTGTGTGCTCTCGGCATTAAGGTATATTTGACCTATCAAGTCGCCGCCACCCCTATTGTTGCCTTTGGCATCCGTCATCTCAATACCGTTGCCGGTGTTGTGGTCACCGCCAGTCATAACCCGCCTGAGTACAATGGCTTTAAGGTGTACTGGCAAAATGGCGCGCAAATCATCGCGCCACACGACCAAGGCATTGCGGCTGAGATAGAGAAAGCCACCACCGAGCCCCTCAACGTTATGCCGCTAGAGCAAGCTGAGCAACAAGGTTTACTCGTTTGGCTTGAAGACGATTATTACCAAACCTATCGCACTGCCATTAATCAACAGCCTCTGTTAACGCCACACGCTAATAGCGCCGGTCAAGTAATCATTGCTTATACCGCCATGCACGGGGTGGGCGCACAAATGGCTGAGGCATTGCTCAACGATGCCGGCTTTACACAGGTATTTAGCGAAGCATCACAACGCGAACCCGATGGCACCTTCCCAACCGTCAATTTCCCCAACCCAGAAGAAGACGGCGCAATGGATCGCGTGATCGCACTAGCCAAAGTGAAAGGGGCCGACATCGCCTGTGCCAATGACCCTGATGCCGATCGCTTTGCGGTGGCCGCTAAACAAGCGGATGGTCAATACACCATGTTAACCGGTGATCAAGTCGGGGCATTATTAGGTGATTTTGTGCTCAGTCAGTCTAAAGATAAGACGGTCTTGGTTGGCAATACCATTGTCTCTTCGCGCTTACTCTCTGCGATCGCACAGCAACACAATGCCGAATACTATCAAACCCTAACAGGATTTAAGTGGCTGACTAATGTCGCGATGGAAAAGCAAAGCCAAGAGAAGCCTTTTGCTTTCGCCTACGAAGAAGCCTTGGGTTACACCATCGGCAGCACGGTGTGGGATAAAGATGGCTTGAGCGCTTTAGTTGCCTTTAGCCAACTCACCGCACAGCTCAAAGCGCAAGGCCTAACGGTATGGGACAAATTAAATTCTCTCTACCAAGAGCACGGCGTGTATCTCAATGCTCAGCGAAGCATCGCACTAGATCCCAACCAGCCGCCAATCGGCGATAGCTTGCGCGCCAATCCGCCAGCCAACATTGGTGGACAGAATGTGTCTGCAGTCGAGGACTTTAAACTCGGTGTGCGCACTACCAAAGAGGGGCAGACCTCTGAGATTGATTTGCCAAGCAGTGATGTCTTAATCTATCACCTCGCTGACCAATCTCGCGTGGTGGTTCGCCCTTCGGGTACTGAGCCCAAGCTCAAATGCTACTATGAAGTGATTCAAGACGTTCAAGACGGCCAAGATGTTCAACAGGCTTATGAACACGCCAAACAACGCATGGCAGATCTCATTGCCACGCACCAAAGCACCATTGCCTAACTGAGTACGATAAATCAGCGGCCGAGTGATAAAGGGTTATCACTCGGCCGTTTATTCAACACCTTGCTTTTTTTATTGTGCAACCCACTGAATTTCAGTGATGATGGTATCGGCGTTTTTAAGCCGTGCGAGAAATACATCGCCTTGTTCTACCACTCCCACGCCTTTTGGTGTGCCTGTCATAACAATATCGCCATCTTCTAGATCGGTATAGGCCAATATTTGAGTTAAAATTTGTTCGGGCTTGTGGATCATTTCACTTACCCCACCCGCTTGTACGCGCACGCTGTTGATCAACAACTCCAACTTTAACTGCTCAATCGGCATGTCGCCGAGGTCAACAAAGCGACTGAACAACGCAGACGCATGGAAACTCTTCGCTTTTTCCCAAGGTAACCCCTTCCCTTTCAAACGTGATTGCGTCTCTCTCTTGGTCAAGTCCAAGCCTACCGCCACACTGACAAACTGGCCCCGTTCAACCAAAAAGCACAATTCGGCTTCGTAATGTAGAGGTTCATCGAGGTGGCGGCTGTGTAAATGCGCACTAATGGCACTGTTGGATTTATGGAATACCACCATTTCATTGGGGGTTTCGTTATTTAACTCGCGAATGTGCTCAACGTAATTACGTCCGACACAGACCACTTTTGACGGGCTCAACTCACCTCGTGAGCAGGTAATTGTTTGCATTGCTTGTCCTTAATCGCTGCACTAAACCGTATGAATGAGAAATGTAGCCTAACAGAAACTTATCCTGTCGTCTGTTGTGCTATACACAAACTCAACAACGGCCACCGCGAATACGCTTTACATCGACACTAACATGGCTGAAAAAGTTCCAAAGGCAAAAACGGTCATCGTACTTTTTCTCACACACTTTCAAAGCAATTAAAATAAACCAATGAATTTAAATGCAATTTTAAACCTGTGTCATGGCTAGGTCATAAAATAAAAATATAACTGTCATCAATTATCCATCTCTCTTTCATTTTTAAATCGTACCTTACTCGCAAACGGCAACGAGCACGTAAGCTCATTATTCAAATAAGGTAAGAAAATCATGAAAAAAGCAGCGATCGCAACTGCAATCCTATCCGCATTGGTTTCTGGCTCGACACTCGCAGCCACTGTCTATGACAAAGAAGGTACGTCACTCAAGATTGGCGGCCGTGCAGAAGCGCGTTTCAACATTTCTGACAACAATGAATCAGATGCCGACGGTACGAGCTCATTCGAAGATAAATCTCGTGCGCGTGTCAACATCAAAGGAAAAACTCAGGTTACGGATTCATTGTATGGTTTTGGTAAGTACGAAACCGAATTTGATACGGATGATGAAGTCAACAACCGTTACGTTTTTGCCGGTATTGGCACCGAGTTTGGCGAGTTTTCTTACGGTAAACAAGACAGCGCACAAGTCATGCTAACCGATTTCACAGACACCCTTGCTACCTTTGGTGGCGAAGCGGCTGATGCTGTTGATGGCAACAAAGACAAGCGCACCAATAACTTCCTATACTCTGGTAAATTTGACGCAGTTAAATTGCAAATGAACTACATCGCGGCGGATGAGCAAGATGCGGACAGCTTTGGTTTAGCAGCGCTTTACTCAGCAGACATGTTCTCTGTCGGCGCGGGTTACGTTTCTCAAGAAAATGGTGACGATGACGACAACCAAATCAATTTCGCCGGCGAACTTAGCCTTGATATGTTCACGCTAGGCGCGCTTTACACCATGGCGGAAGTAGGTGACGACGACTACGATGGCATCGAGCTTTCTGCGAAAATGAAAGCCAGTAAAGAATTGAGCTTACTTGCGGTTTACAACAAGGGTGAGTACGACGATGCTGGTGATATTGTCGATGAGTTCACTCTCGAAGCGGTCTACAAGTTTAACGGTCACATCCGTACTTACGCCGGTTACAAATTCCAACAAATCGATGACAGCGATGACGAGCTTCAAGCGGGTATTCGTTACGATTTCTAAATGGATAGCCAATCAACTGCCTTTAACCAGCCCTCGGGCTGGTTTTTTTATTCCCCATCAATGAGCAAGGTTCACTAATTCAGTGCAAAAACACGTGCCATTGAACGAAAATATCCATCAAAAAAAACAAAGTTCCCAATTATCAGTAACTTATATAATTGGCACGCTGATTGCTTTATTATACTTAGCAAATGCTTGGCAGCGTTTGTGCTTCTCGTTCTTAATTACCATTCAATTCTCCCGCGGTGGGAATTCTTTGAATCGGCAGTTTGCCTCCATATTTGGAGGCTTTTTTTTGTCCTTTTCTAACTCAAGTCACAAACCAATAACGCTCACGATGCCTGAAAGAAAATCACCTGTGCTTGGGTCTATAATGAATAGAAACCAAACCATACTCGTTACCCGTTACTTGGTACTTTTTCTTTCGAGGACTTCAATGATGACACCAATTAAACTCACCTTATATCGCTGGGCCGGTCAATGGGGACCATTTAAAGTCAATATCCCTTGTGGCGAATGCACTTTAACCTTAGATATCATTAAAGATGTCATGGATAACGAACTGAGCCAAGTGCCGATCGAACTTGAGGTAAAAGATTGGTTACCCAATTGGTGGAAAGTGTTGCCCAAAGGCGGACTCCACGCGCCTATCGTTTTATTGGGTAACAAAGTTATAAGCCAAGGTGAAGCCCTAAACAGAGCCGCGTTAATCCAACATATCATCGGGGTTTGGGCTCAACAGCAATCCCCCCAAGGCAACGTTATTTATAGCAAAGATAACTGCCGCTATTGCAAGCAGGCTAAACAATTACTGGACGACACCGGCATTGAGTACACCAACCACAACGTTGTCAAAGACAGCGCCGCCTTGTATTTTATGATCCCAAATGTCAAAGCCCACATCGGTTTAAAAAGCCCAGTGACCATGCCTCAGATATGGTTAAATGGGCAATACATAGGGGGTTACCAAGAGTTACAAACTTACATCATTGACAATCAGATCACCGCCGATAATGTTTTGGATTTTAACCACAAAAGCGCCGTCAGTGGTTAATTTCGCTTGGGTTTGCTGTAAGGTTTGCCGGCCGCTTGGTAGGTGTCTTTGTCTTTAATATCAAATTGAGAATAAAAGAACCACGCCACAAATTGAACAACATCGTCCCCTTCATTCATGATGTGATCAAGGTATTCTTGCTCTTCACCTTGATCATCTTCGTCGGTAAACACGTGGTAAATACGCTGTTGCCCTTCGACTTCTGCCAACGCAAAGTGCCCACTAAGGGCTGACGCCGCACTGGAAATGTCTGTATTCTCGCACGCTTTAAGCCATTCAAGTGCTTTGGGTAGCGTACCTTGTTCAACGCAAGCGACGACTAGCTGTTGAAATTCATTGTCTGAAAGAAACGTATTCATGATTTTCCTCTACTTATAAAACAAGCACATAACCATTCAGTTATGTGCTTGTGGATTACTCTTATCGCTTTAGATTAGCCAGTTAGCTTGGGTTGTTTAACTGCTTTTTCTCTTGTAAAGCGATCAAGTTATTCATTTTATCACGCTGTGCATCAAACGCTTTGCGCTCTTTCTTAGGCACAGAGCTTGCCATCGGAATTTTGGCCGTCATGGCGTTAACCGGGCGATTGTAGACCAACAACTCATAGTGAAGATGCGGCCCGGTCACACGCCCAGTAGAACCGGACAGTGCTATCTTTTGCCCACGTGTTATTTTTTGCCCTTTTTTCACCAATATTTTACTAAGGTGTAAATAACGCGTTTTGTATTTGTTACTGTGCTCAATCACCACGTAATTACCCGCATAAGGGTGGTGTCTGATCATGACAACACGGCCGTCCCCAGTTGAATACACAGGTGTCCCTGTCGGCACAGCGAAATCCGTACCGTTATGAGGCGAAATACGCCCTGTGACGGGATGGCGTCTATTGGGGTTGAAGCCTGAGCTGATTCTTGGGCGATTGTGGACTGGATAGCGCACAAAAGCCCTTTGCAAACTTTCCCCATTGGCATCGTAAAATTGGCCATCGGCGTTCAAATAGGCCGAAATCACTTTACCACGATTGTAAATGCGGATCGCTTCAAGCTCAGTTTTACCAGTTGCTTCCCCTTTGATCGTTTGATTTTTTCTCACGATTTCAAATTTATCGCCAGCGCGTAAATCTTTTGAAAAATTGAGTTTATCTTTTAATAACGTCACGACTTGATAAATTTCATTACTGCTCAGCCCCAATTTATAAGCCGAACCGGAAAAGCTGCCACTAATACTGCCGACAACGGCTTGATGCTGCCATTGACCCGGCAGAGAAATATCTTGGTACGTGTAACTGCCATCGCTTTGTAACGTGTACACGGCTTTATCGGCAACGTTAAATACTAGCTCCATTTTGGCCAAGTTTCCCGTGGTTTCATCACGCCAAAATCGCAGGATGTCACCGGGCTTTAAAGTATCGAGCACCAAATAGTTTAAGTCGGTTTCCATGACTTTCATCATTTCACTGTAGCGAAAGCCCAACTGATTGAAAATCGAGCTTAGGTTATCACCTTGCTGAATTTGATACTCATAGTTAGGCGGGATCAGTTGTTCCACCTCTTGTTGTTCTTGTTGCCATTGAGTGCTCACGCTCTCAGTGGTTAAATTAAGGTCGATGGTTCTCGATAACTGTGGACCGATAATACTTTGACTAAAGCCCCAAAAAGCCACGATGGGCAAACTGATCGCCCAGAATTTTTTTTGGCTCAGTGTTTGCTTTATGGCCTTATTACTAAATTGAAAAGACACTGTGATTTACTCTTCTCTATATACAGTGGAAAAATGAGCGCAATTTGCACCAATAAAGTCATCATTGCCGCACATTCTACCGATATTTTGCAAAAATAACCATCTCACCGCCACTATGTCTCATTGAGTGACTATGGATGTGAGTGATACTTTAACTTGTGTTTCGGAGTGTCCTAGCACACAAGGGAAGATAAAAGCCACAGGTTGCACAACAACCCGTTTGAATATCTAATGATAGTAAGTGAATAGTATTGCAATGGCGACTTGAAACCGTTAATCTCTCGCCCCTTAAAATTGCACTTTGACTTAACTATCAGTTAAACCCTAAATACCGGGTTTACTTTATGAGTACTGATTATGAAACACAGCAACCAGACGCAACAGATAGGGACTATCTTCAAATTAAAATCGTTTTGGACTTTTTTCATCCCGTCATTAATTGGTGTTTTGCTCTTTATGGCGCCCATTCAGACGGATGACGGATTGACGATCCCAGTCGCTATCCTTGCCAAACTGATCCCTGCATGGTTTGGCGATCGCCTGGTTGCTTTGATCACCGCTATTGTTGTCGCGATGGCAATACTCTCTGTTGTCTATAGACTTTGGAATAACAAAAAAATTCCCTCTGCATCTTTTATTCACAGTTTATTGAACGTCACCACAACCTGGCTGTGCGTTCGCCTGTTTGGGGGGATTGCGATTTTTTGTACCTACTTTGAACTCGGACCAGAAGCGATTTGGCAAGCCAATACCGGTGGATTGGTTTTGCATGATTTAATGCCGACACTGTTTTCTGTCTTTATTTTTGCAGGCTTGTGTTTACCATTGCTGCTCAACTTTGGTTTGTTAGAGTTATTTGGTGCTTTGCTCAGTAAGATCATGCGCCCTGTGTTCAATTTGCCCGGCCGCAGCGCCATTGACTGCATTGCCTCTTGGCTTGGCGATGGCAGCGTCGGTATTCTGTTAACCAGTAAACAATACGAAGGTAAGTTTTATACTCAACGTGAAGCGGCCGTCGTCGGTACGACGTTTTCAGCCGTGTCGATTACGTTTAGTTTGGTGGTGATCGCCCAGGTAAAACTCGAACACTTATTCTTGCCATTTTACGGCGCCATTTGCCTAGCTGGTATCGTTTGCGCCATCATCATTCCCCGCTTGCCACCGCTTTGCTGGAAAAAAGATCATTTTATTGATGGCACTCCGGCTTGCGTTCAAGATGATGTCGTCCCCAATGGCCATTCTCGATTTTCTTGGGGCTTATCGCTGGCGCTGAGTAAAGCTGATTCTGTGGCTTCACCACAAGATATGCTCAAAGAAGGACTTAAAAATGCCATTGATATGGTGTTTGGCGTATTGCCTGTCGTGATGGGGATGGGGACGATTGCACTGATCTTGGCTGAGTACACGCCGCTATTTTCGCTTTTAGGCCAGCCTTTTATCCCTTACTTAGAGCTGCTCGGTATTCCTGATGCCCTACAAGCGTCGCAAACCATGGTCGTAGGTTTTGCGGACATGTTTATTCCTTCTATTTTAGCTGCGCCCATAGACAGTGACATGACTCGCTTTGTTATTGCTGCTATGTCTGTCACTCAGCTTATCTATATGTCTGAAGTCGGCGCTTTGCTGTTGGGCAGTAAAATCCCTGTCAACATCATCGAGCTGTTCGCCATTTTTATTTTGCGCACCTTGATCACGTTACCCATCATTAGCCTAGTCGCGCACGCTTTGTTTTAACCTTCTCTGTGACGGCGCTTACCCTGCGCCGTCCGTTTTCTCAATCCAGAACCCAAAGTGAATAGCTTTTTTCTGCCACGGTCAACTGACGCTGTGACAAACCTTGAGCACAGTCCTCAGGCCAAAGGCATCTCGCCTGCTCGCCCAACCAATCCGGTAAGCTCACCGATATCGAATGAGGCGCTTTGTTTATCACCACCCAGCCTTTAGGGCCTAAATCTGGGTGATAACGAGTAAAAATAAGTAACTCTTTTTGCGCCGAGTCAATACGCATCTCAAACCCATGCATGTGGTTGTGAAAAGACAATAATGACGACATTTGGGCCGACTGCCAAAGCGTTTGCCACCGAAGGTGAACATCGCTATCTTCTATGCCACTTAGGCGGTGCTCTGCATAAATTAACGGTACCCCGCCATCTCGGCAGAGCAAGTAGGCGTAACCCAACCACTCGCTGGTTTCATCAACTAACAAGGGCAAAAACACATCATTATTGGGAATATCATGAGTGATGATGAACGTCACGGCACGTTGTGGTGATAAAGCCTGACCAAAACAATAAGGGTCGATGAGCGTTTGTAAGTCTCCCTCAGAAGATAACGCCGAGCGCAAGGTATGAAACAAGGGAAAGTCATAAGCATCTAACGCGGTATCGGCTAAATAAGGGGCGAGGAACAATTCGTACTCTTGTTGCGTTGCACCGCCATCGGTAATGATTTCGCCAAAGACATGGCAATCTTGGCAAAGTTCTTTGTCCCATACGGCTTTTAAGTGTTCCAGGGAGAGGTGTTTGGCCGCATCAATACGAAACCCCACCGCGCCAAGCTGCTTAATGGCTTTGATATAAGCACGTTGGGCCTCAATCACTCGAGGTGTTGGCTTTAATGTCGGCAACCCTGGGTCGGACTGACCACCAGAAATACGCCCTTTTTGCACCTGGGTGCGATTGCGCCAGTTTTTGATCGCAAATGGCCGTTCAAAATCACCTTGTTCAAATAGGGGTAAGCTCAAGTCGCCAAACAACCGCCATTGGCTTGTTTGAGCTTCATTGTTGCGGTACTGCTTGAGCAATGACTCACTGGGGTATTGCAAATCATCGCGAAGAGAAGATTCATTGGCCATGTGATTGAACACCACATCGACATACAAACGTAAATTTTCTTTTGCCAGCGCGTGAGTCATGGCGACAAAGTCGTCGGTGTTGCCCAACTGATTATCGATGAGACGATAGTCTTGAGGTTGGTACCTTTGCCACCATGGCGTACCATCGCTTGTGTGCTCCGAGCGCATTGGCGGTGATACTAACACCGAGGCAAACCCAAGTTGTGCTATGGTCTTTGCGCACTTTGCCACTTCGGTATACGGCCAATCAAAGGCATGCAATATTGCATCGGTAGGCTGAACAACATCATCCATGATTCTTTCCTTCACCCTCTGTGCTTAACGATTTCAATGCCTAGCTATTTTTCTGATCAAGTAACATCATTGGCGTTGTCATTGATTATAGCTTAAGTCCGGTAGAGCACTTTAACCACATGCCAGCCAAACTTAGTTTTTACCAATTGAGGCGTGAGAATTTCACCTTGAAAACAGGCTTTATCAAATTGAGGCACCATTTGCCCACGGCGAAATTCACCTAAATCCCCACCGCGTTTGCCCGACGGACAAGTGGAATGTTTTTTAGCTAGAGTTTGAAACTTTGCCCCTTTTTTAAGTTGTAAGATCAGATCTTCGGCTAACTCTTTGTGTTTAACCAATATGTGTAAAGCTGCTGCACTTTGAGCCATAATACGCCTCTAAAGGTAAATTTCGTGTAGTATAAGTATCACAAATCACGAAAAATGATTGTGATAAAGCAATTTACCTATTATACCACTATGCTTAGTTCAGTGAATCATTATCCCAAAGCTAGGATAACCAATGAATAACTCGCAACGCGCCGCAGTAACTCAAGGTTTGTTGACCTTTCAATTAACCAATCGACAAACGTTTGCCATTGGTACGCTAAAGGTTCAAGAAGTGCTACCGCTGCCAAAATTAACACAAGTACCGGGATCACCAAATCACGTGATCGGTACCTCATACATCCGCAATCGCAAAGTACCGATCATTGATACCGCCGCAGCGATAGGCTTTCGGCCATTGAGTCAAGAGCAATACCCCAATTGTCAGCTGATCATTACCGATTGTCTTAAAATGGTGGTGGGCTTTTTGGTCAATCGCGTCGACCGTATTATTGAATGTGATTGGAGTAAAATTGAGCCGCCGCCGCACACACTGGGTTCGAATACCTTTGTTACTGGTGTCACACGGCACGATCAATCCTTGGTGCAGCTTCTCGATGTTGAACGATTGCTCGATCGCATCTCACCCAACTTAAAGCAAGCCGAGGTCAGTGCCATTGCTGTTAAAGAACAGCAACAATTACAAAAATTAAACTTATTACTTGTAGACGACTCTTCCATTGCGAGAAGACAGCTCTGTGATGCCTTAGATAAATTAAATGTCGAATACACGCTGTGTACTAACGGCAAAGAAGCGCTAGTCGCGATGAATCATGCCGCCAATGCAGACCGAGCCATCGATATTTTGGTCAGTGATATTGAAATGCCAGAAATGGATGGCTATGAACTGGTCTTTTCGGTCCAAAACGATCCCAGACTCAACAAAGCGTATCGCATTTTACACACCTCGTTATCGAGTGAGATTTCAGTAGAAAGAGCTCAGCAGGTCGGCGCACATCGAGCATTAGAAAAATTTAATGCCAACGAACTGATAGATGCCATCATTACTGGTGCAAAGTACTTAGAAAAAAATGCCGCTGTCTAACGGCATAAGTCAATGATCGACTGGCCTAATAACGCATTAATTCGTTGGTCACTTTGCAAAGACAAGCGAGCTTTTATTTGCACCAACAAATAATCAATGCACTTAGCAGCAAAACACTTGGATCCTTGCTTGGCAAACAAGTGATAAAATACCGTCTGTAAGATGATGGTAAACTCTCTCACTTTGAGCGCAGACATCCAACTTCGCTCAAAGGCTTCCACCCCAGATTGGCTGTCGAGATGCGACAGTAGCCGCTCCATGAGTATTGCTTCTACGCCTTCAGTAAAGTGGATTTTTTTAGGAAAGTGATGACAGATCCCCGTGCGAGAAATACCCGTTTGCTGACTTAAAGACGTGTAGGACATCTCTTCATACCCCAATGTTAACAATTGGTCGAACACCGCGCTTTTAATGGTATTGATCGTTTCATTGGTTTCTTGTTTACTGCGTTTGGGCATATTATCAACATTTCCGAACAGTGAAGTCTTGCACAGTTAGCCATACCAAGCTCAATGAAATAAAACCATTGAGAACTCAGCAGAATGATCTGATAAATCAACCAGAGCTGTACCGGACAACATCTCGTTAAAATCCTTGTTAATCAGACAATTAATGGTCTTATAATTTTTTTCCAGCTGCAAGTACAAAGCGAAAAATGCCGTAATAACTTAAGTTTTTAATATAAAATCATGAATGGGATCACATACTGTATTGTTATTTAAATCAATTAAAAGGCAATGAAAATGCTGCCTAGGTCACAGCAAACAGAATCGCATTCTGTTTGTTTTTTGATTTAAATCATAACGTCGGTTCAGTATTTCACTACTATTGCTCTATAGCCCCATTTGGAGATAACTAACAATGAGCAATGAATGTAATAACGTTTGTGAAGCCTGTGGCTGTGCTGGTGAAATTGGTTACATAATCCGCGAAGGCGATGAGTCCGTCAGTGTTAACCTTGAGTCTGCGACTCAGATGGCTTTAAACGATAAGATTGAGGTGTACCGTCAGCTCGCGCAATCCATCAACTCTGAAGTAGGGATAAACATTGATCTCAGTACCACGTACAACAACAAAGCCACTTTGCACTTTGTGTTTCCGGTCAGTGTAGAAAAGCTCATCTTTGAGCTTAAAATACGACAGTTTCCTCAGCAGGGGTAACCGATTCGCCACCCTCAATACTCTGTATAGCGTTGTCGTTATATCGTCGGATAAAGTAAGCGTTCTTTATGGATTTTACCTTCATCATGGATAATGATGGGTTATCGCTAGTGACCGACTTGAATTTACAGTAAAGTAGTATTGTCATGTTTTGCTGTGGTCGTTCATCTTGCTTCGATACTTGTGTTTACCTCTACTTACTTTTTGTGCTCAAGCAATAACGCTTGAGCACAATGACGTGCTCAATTTTCTCGATAACTATGGCAATTTAAATTTGACCCAAAAAGCCTTTTCCCAGCTGCCAAGTGGCCTGACTCTGCAAGGCAATCTCAACATCTCTCGAACGAACATTCAACGTATTCCTGAAGGGCTCAGTATCGACGGGCATTTAATCGCGTCGCACAGCGCCTTAAGCCGACTCGCCCCTGGAACCGTTATTAAAGGTTTTGCTGATCTCAGTTATACTCAGATCGCAACCTGGCCAATGGGGGTGAACGTGGGAGGCTATATCAATCTCTCGCACACCCCTATCGAATCGCTGCCAAACCGTTGGGTGGTCAAAGGGGATTTAAGTTTAGTAGGGAGTCGAATTGAAACCTTGCCTGAAGGCCTTCACGTGATGGGCAACTTATACATTGGGGGATCGCGGTTGACAACTTTTCCCAATACCATGACCGTGGATGGCAATATTTACTTGGGGGGTAATCGCATTACTACTTGGCCAACCGCACTCACATTAGGTGGTGCTGTCGCCCCTTAATCTACGTGGTTTGCAAGCTATGGTTAACGGGGGTCACAGGTGTTACCAAGCGCAGTAAACCGGTATTTATTGCGCTTGGCTAAACCCTATTTGTCGAGGCTGGTGTTGTTTACTGGGTTGGCGTAACTGGCGACGAGATAGCGCTGAGCACCTTCTGGCAAAGCTTTGAGCTTATCGGCAAAGCGTTGACAAGTTTCTTGGCTGATCGCATCGGTTTCTTGCCCAGAAGCCAATAAATTAATCGGGAACAAGTGATAATTGAGATGAATTTGACGATCGATTTCCGCCGCTAACGCTTCTGGCGTTTCAAAGTCTTGCTCAATCACATCACCAAATGACACCACAACTTTCCCCTTGTAGCCTGTGATACCTTTGATAATGCTCTCGATATCTTCAAACTCGCTTTTTTCGTAATTGCCGAGCTCGGATTTGGCATACAATTCGTTGGCCTTGGATAAATCACACGGGTCGTTTTCATAAGAAATCGAAACCGGGACAATGTTGAGCTGTTTCATGTAGTCAGCAAAGGACTGTTTGCGCTTGCGACCCTCAACGTGGAACATTTTCAAAATGGCCGGATCGGTAAAGTCATTGCCATCTTTTGCTCGCCCTTCTTTTTGTGCAATCCAAATAGAGTTATTGGTTTCTAAAGAATGCTTGATGTACCCGGAGAGTTGGGCTAATGCCTTCATCATTTCTCTCGGCGCTTTAAGTGAGCGTTTTACAATAAAGCTCTTATTGAGCTTCATAAGCTCCGTTGCACAAGGCATTTTCAAAAGGTTATCGCCAATGGCAATACGAACGGTTTGGTGCTGATGCGTGTGCAAGCCATAGTTGACTAACGCAGGATCCATGGCAATGTCACGATGGTTGGAAATAAACAAATACGATTGTTCTTTGTCCAATTTTTCCAAACCTCGGTATTCAACACCGTCGGTGGTTTGCTCAAGGGTATGCTCGAGAAACTTTTTTACTTCGTGCTGAATGACGGCCACCGAGTCTAACTTTCGCCATTTCATTTTAAGATACAAACGCAATACAGGCACAATACAACGACGAAACCACAGCGACTTTTGCTGATAACGGTGATCGATAATGGCGCGTAAGAAATCGTCATCATTGATCAAACGATCAATGGCAGCAGGAATTTCATCATCGTTGTAAGGACGAATATCTGCAAAGGGGTCTGTCATGTTGGTCATAGTTTTTCGCGATGCTCATTGCCCATCAATACATATCAAACCATGCATTCACAAGCTTTATTTTCAAGGGTTGGCATTAAATTGGAGCCATATTCTGAAGGTATTCGATAACATGTCAATACCTTTCACCTGCAATACTCGAGTCAAACCGGTTTATGAGAGGGCTTTGACCTAGGGGGAATATTGGTCGCAAGGTAAATTCATGACAGACCGTGTGTGTAAGGGCGTGTTCAGTGCGCATCAACAACGCGTATCAGCGAGCATCAACCGGCCTATCATCAATGACATTGTTGCCTTTTACCTCTTGGCAAGCCATTGACAACACGTTACTCTAGCGCACTCTTTTCAAGGTCTGCCTTATGAACATTGCCATAGAATATCAATACCACACGCCAACTCGTCTCCATATTTCGCCAAGAAAGCCGGCACTGAAACACCAGCTGTTTTTGCCGATGTCGGGCTTAGTACTGATCCGGATCGGGCGTTTAGACTATGCCATTGAACCAGGACAAGCTTTTTGGGTACCACAATCGTGTTTACACAGCGTTACCCTGCTACCGAATACGCAATTGCATCAAGTGAGCTTTTCCGTGCGTTTGCTCGACGCTTTTCCTCAGCAAGCCGGTTTTTTCACTCCCTCACCTTTATTGTCTGCCCTATTAGACAGAGCGCAACAATTACAACAGCGCTTTGATGATGCTCACCGGGACACGGCGTTCAATGACCTTCTCAACGTCATTAAAAACGAAGCCACATTGTTTTGCCCGCAACTTAACAGCACCGCCTTGAGTACAATAATACAAAACTGGCAGCACCTTGCTCCGTCTTCGTCAGTTGAGTTATCTTCGGACACAGAACCATACTGGCCAACAGAGATCAGCGATAAAGACGGTGTGGAGAGGCTATTGCTGGCAGTACGTGTACGAGAAGCAAAACGCCAGCAACTGTCAGGTCTTAAAGAATCGCAGATCAAAGGCGCGCTCTTCCCTGAACATGCACAAAGTTTACAAGAGATTCTGAGCCCTTGGTTTGACTAAATACCGAAGGGGGATTCTTGAGAAGGCCACTAGTGAGCATGAGATAGGACAGTGGCTAAAACGGCCACTCAACTTGTAATTGAATGTCTTTTAAGGCTTCTTGATGCCAACGGTAATCCAAGCGCCACCGGGCATCTCCGGCGTTGCGATCACCTAGGCCTAAACTCAATTGTAAGCCCTGGTTCATCAACCACTCTGTGGTGGTCATTTCACTTTCCATTTCCTTGAATTCATCAGGGACCCATAACCCTAAGCCAAGGTAATTGTCGTCAATACTCTGACTAATAATCGGCGCCTGATCTTCATTCATCCACCAAGATGACCAGTAGTCATTTTCTTTGTCACTTTCCAACCAAGGCAAGGCGACGTCAGCGACAATCCCGATATTGTAATTGAGGGTGTTGCACCATTCTTGTTGATATTTATTTTGATCAATCACAAGAGAAGGCTCGGCTACACAACTCGCCGAAGCGACATTCCATCCTGATACGACCAAAGCCGCGAGGAAAATGATATGAATGATTTTATGCATAACACGAAACCTAAATAATGAAAACTAAAGAAAGAGTTGTTGTTGCTCAATCATCTCTGCCACCGTTGGTGTGGTCAATTGATCAATTGATTGCCCTGACGCGAGCCTCTGACGAATCACGGTGCTTCTTATCGACACACGCTCTGGGCAAGCCAGTACAGACCAACGCGCCAAAATATCGTTTGCGCGATAAAACTGGCCAAACTTTAACAAATTATCGGGACCAATCACGAAAGTAATATCGGCATTGGGATACAAATCTTGAATTTTCTCTAACAATTGGAAAGTAGTCACAGTTTCAGAGTCTTGGTAAAGCTCTGACTCTAGTCGCAAACAGTCAATATTGCTCAGGTTGAGATCCGACATAAACGCCTCAACCAAAGTGCAACGTGTAGCATAGTCAAGCATCTCCTTGCCCCAAGCGTGCGCAATGCTAGGCTCAAGAAGCACGCGATCAAAATGGCTTAACGATTCAATGACATCTTTATGTCCTAGTGACGGCGGGTTAAATGCACTCCCAAATACAGCGATTTTTTCCATCTTATTTGCTTTCCCCTTTCAAGGAAGTTTTCTAGTGATATTATTGAGGTATGATACTATCAGATTAACCATGCTTGCAGAAAAAGGAATGTAGAATGGAACAAGAAATTCGCGATGAGATGCGTGTTTTACCCTCAATTGATGCTAACTTCGAAATAGAGCGCCGCGTCGCTTTCATAAAGAAAACGCTAAAGGCTGCAGGTTGCAAATCGGTCATTCTTGGCATTAGCGGTGGGATTGACTCAACCACCTGCGGCCGACTAGCACAACTTGCGGTCGATGAACTCAACCAAGAGACTGATGGTGGTTATCAATTTATCGCGGTACGCTTACCTTACGGTGAACAAAAGGACGAAGATGAAGCGCAACTGGCTTTGAACTTCATTCAGCCTTCTCATTCAGTCGCTGTCAATATTAAGCCTGGTGTCGATGGGCTTCACCAAAGCGCCCAATTGGCCCTGCAAGGTACGCCTTTATTACCGGCCGATCCAGCAAAATTGGATTTTGTAAAAGGCAATGTCAAAGCACGCGCTCGTATGGTGGCCCAATATGAAATCGCTGGTCTGGTCGGCGGCTTAGTACTAGGCACGGATCATTCTGCTGAGAACATCACTGGGTTTTATACCAAGTTTGGCGATGGCGCTTGCGATCTCGCACCTCTATTTGGGTTGAGCAAACGCCAAGTTCGCCAAGTGGCTGCCGAGCTTGGTGCTCCTGAAGTCCTAGTTAAGAAAACACCGACCGCCGATCTCGAAGATCTCACACCACAAAAAGCCGATGAAGCCGCACTCAATCTGACTTATGATCAAATCGACGATTTCCTCGAAGGCAAGCCTGTCAGTGAAGCCGTTGCCGCTCGTTTAATTGACATTTACACCAAAACACAGCACAAGCGTCAACCTATCCCAACCATTTACGACTAAAGCTGTACAGCCGGTGCTACGACACCGGCTTTTTACATGCATACGCTTTATTCGCGTTATCAGCAGGTTCAACGCTCGATTTCAATATCACTGTCGGCAATACAGCTACACGCTAACACAAACCCCTGCAGACGTTGTAACGTCGTTAAACCCAATAGCGAGTCAGGTTGAATGACTTTCCCTGACTTGAGTTTAACTTTACAACTGCCACAAAACCCAGCCCGACAACTGCTGGCAATGGGCAATCCCATTTTTTCAGCTTGGGCGAGTAATGACGTTTGATTATCGATGGTATAACGCTTGCCCTCACACGTGAGTTCAAACTCTTTTAATGGCGCTTGCTGCGCTTGGTAGCCAAACTGCTCCTCTTGTATGTCACGCACGCCTAACGCTTCGAGAAAACGTCGGCTGACTTGACGAAAGCCCGCCGGGCCGCAGAGATAAACACCATACTCATCGATGGCCGGTATCCCACTTAGGTGAGCCAGTGCCAAGCGCCCGTGTTGACCACGCCATGATGACGATGGCTGAGACAAAATATATTCCACCGTCAGGCTTGGCCACACTTGCTCTAATAAGGCCAGTCGATTGCGCCACACCATATCTTGTTCATCTCGACACTGATGGATAAAGTGCACTGGAGATGAATACCCTTGCTCAAAAAGCTGAAATAACATCGGCATCATTGGCGTAATACCGCTGCCCGCTGATAAGAATAATAACGGCTTAGTCACTGATTTTGGCAGTATAAACTCACCTTGTGGAGGCCATACTTTTATCGACTGGCCTGGTGAAAAGTGCTCGTGAAGATAACGCGACACCAGGCCATCATCTTGTTTTTTGACTGTAATTTGCACACCGTGGTTTAAGTCAGGCTCACCAGACAAACTGTAATGACGACGGTGGCGCTCACCATCAATCATCACCTCAATCGCGACATGTTGACCCGCTTGATAAGACCAATTGGTGTTTTCGGGTAATGAAAAATCAAAACTCATCATATCGTGTGTTAAGGGATAAGTGTCCTCACAAGTTAAGGTCAAGGGTTTCTGCTGCAGATCTTGATAGGGTTCTGGTGTTTGCCATTCAAGGACTTTGACCTCATCCCCTTCTTGAATCATACCTTCATTTTTAGCAACGAGGTTTTGACCAAAAAACACCCCCCCTTTTGCGGATAATCGAAATTGTGACAATGTTTTTAACGGCTCTTTTGAGGGTTTAAACGCCGCTTTATCAACATCAACGGTGGTTAAGATACAACGTTCACACGGCTTGACCACGTCAAATAGTACGTCGCCAATTTGCACAGTTTTCCAACGGTCTTCGACAAAAGCCTCGGTCGTCTTCACCACTAGATTCGGCCGAAACTGCGCCATTTGATGTATTTCACTGCTGCGCTCATTGAGCTCATTTAATGAGGCTTCCCCTATCAATAACAAGGGGTAACCATCGGCAAAACTCACAGCATGACCCAATTTAGGCCGAATTCGTTTCGACACTCGGCCAGTAAAGAGTAAATACACCTCTTGGCCCAATAAGTCAGAAAACCATTGATCCGCTTGTGGTGTTGTTCGATGCGCTTCAAAAGTATCGCTCCACACGGTGACCGTATGTAAGTCAGGCACAAACTCATCAAAGTTAAGCGTTAATGCCGGTCTATCATCGGCTGAGACAATCAATCCATCGGCGACAATAACCGCGTTGACCGACACCAATTCAGGGTAAACTCGAGCAGTCACCATTTTTCCATCCGCGGTGGCCAACATAAATCGGCGATCAAAAGCTAAACCTTGCTTTTCAACCCAAGAGCGCGATTGGCGAACTCCTGACGTCGATTTAATGGGATAGACAATGATATTACTCAACCTAGGCAGTGACATGAGATTCCTTATTCAAAAACGTGGGGTGAAAGCGCTAACAGACAGCCGAATACGATCGGTAATATCGGTTCTATTCAGACATTAGGCCGATAAAATGAACAAACTAACGTGCATTGTCATGCAAATTACTCTATCATCCTGTCGCCTAAAGAAAACGTTTGCGTTTACTCTTAGGTGACAGTTTAAGATCATAACACCACGGGAGCAATCAAATGACACAGATTTCACTTACTCGCCCAGATGATTGGCATGTTCACTTAAGAGATGGAGACGTATTAAGTGACACCGTACGTGACATCAGTCGTTATAATGGTCGCGCTTTAATCATGCCCAACACCACTCCTCCTGTGGTTAATACCGACATGGCAATGGCATATCGCGAGCGCATTATGGCCGCCAACCCTCGTCCTGGCTTTGAACCGCAGATGACGTTATATCTCACTGATAATACGGATCCTGCAGAGATTCAGCGTGCAAAAGACGCCGGCGTAGTTGCCGCTAAGCTCTACCCCGCTGGTGCGACAACCAATTCTGACTCCGGTGTCACGGACCCGAAGAAAATTTACCCGGTCTTAAAAGCGATGCAAGAGGCCGGTTTATTGCTTCTTATCCACGGTGAAGTCACCACGCATGAGGTGGATATTTTTGACCGCGAGAAAACCTTTTTAGAGCAGGTTCTTGCGCCTATCGTCAACGACTTCCCTAACCTAAAAATTGTCCTTGAGCACATCACAACCAAAGAAGCGGTGGAATTTGTTCGTCAAGCGAATGATAATTTGGCGGCCACCATCACGGTTCACCACTTGCTTTTTAATCGCAACCATATGCTGGTGGGAGGGATCAAACCTCATTTTTATTGCTTGCCCATTTTAAAACGCGGTACACACCAGCAAGCCCTTATCGAAGCGGCGACCAGTGGCAATAAAAAATTCTTCTTGGGTACCGACTCGGCCCCACATCCGAAAGGGGCAAAAGAGTCTGCTTGTGGCTGCGCTGGCTCTTATACCGCGCACGCCGCGTTAGAGCTTTATGCTGAAGTGTTTGAATCGGAAGGAAAACTCGATAATCTAGAAGGGTTTGCCAGTTTCCACGGCCCTGATTTTTACGGCTTACCACGTAACCAAGACCACGTTACTCTAGAGAAAAAAGCCTGGCCTGTCGCTGACACCATGCCATTTGGTCAAGATGTTGTGGTGCCAATCCGCGCCGGTGAAAACATTGAGTGGACCGTCACTGAAGGTTAATTTCTCTTACACGCCAACAGGAAATGCGATGCTGTTGGCGTGTTCTATGACCCATCCTATAATCATTCACCGTTGAGGCGACTAGGCCCATTCAAACGCCCTCTTCATCAAACTTAACTGACTAAAGCCGTAAAGAGTTAACCCAGCAACGCTTTAACCGACATTGCGCTCAGCAATAAGGTCAATGTGCTTTGCTCCCCCCTTATTGTCATGATATTAATAGTTATTCTAATATGACTACAGCAAAGGAGAGGCTATGAGCGTTGAACGCGTGAAAGCATTTTTAGCTCAGCATGCAACGGATTTAGAAGTGACGGAACTCACACAAAGCACAGCGACTGTACTAGAGGCCGCTCGGGCTTTTCAGGTCGAGCCTAGCCAGATAGCGAAAACCCTATCTTTGTATCTAGAAGAAGGCGTCGCTCTCGTTGTTATGGCGGGTGATGCAAAAATCCACAATAGTAAATTTAAACGCCATTTTGGTATCAAACCTCGCATGTTAAAAAGTGAAGACGTCGAGCCGTTAACTGGGTTTCGACCCGGTGGCGTTTGCCCTTTTACCTCACATCAAGGGGTCAGGATCTTTTGTGATGAAAGTTTAAAAGCCCACGAACATGTGCTTCCTGCCGGAGGCAATAGCAACTCTGGCGTGCGCATAACCCCCAATCAGCTTGCCAAGATTTGTCAAGCCGATTGGATTGATGTGGCCAAAGATCCCAGACTCGAAAACGCTTAAAAGGCCCGATGATAAAGCGCCCCGCCTGCGCTTTATCATTTGTCATTGCTTCCTATGTATATAAAGGCGACATTGACTGACGCAGCATCTGTTCTATTGCATTGAGCGCCCTTCAATCAACTCCATTTGAGTTTGTATTGCTCTGGGGTAACACCTGCGTATTTTTTAAACATATTGATAAAGGGGCTCGCCTGATTATAACCCAAGGTGATCGCCACTTCTTTTACCGTTTGCCCTTTGCGCAACAACTCCATCGAATACAGATATCGGCAACGCAAGCGCCACTCGGTAAAGCTCATCCCAAGCTCTCTTTGACAGTGTCTCGCTAACGTTCTCTCTGTGGTATGCACCACTATCGCCCACTCTTTTAGTGAACGCGTATCCGCCGGTTGTTGCTCAACCGCAGCCAAAATGGGAGCGAGGTGTTTGTGGGTACTGGTGGGTAAAAACGGCTCTTCGCTGGGCTGAGAGATAAATTGATCGAGCAAAACTTGAACTAGGCGTTGCTCGATTTCATTTCTGGCCCCAGCGGCGGATTTGCGACGGAAATCGTCGATAATGGCGGTGATGATGGGCGTCACTTTGATCAAGCAGGGCGTGGTAGCAAACAAGTCAGTGATGGCTGAGTCATTAATATTGATAGAACAATACTCCAATGGGCGACTGTTATAACTGCGGTGTACCACCCCAGCAGGTATCCAAATAGCCAAGTGAGGCGGGATAAAAAAGCGCGTATCATCACATTCCATTTCCAGCATTCCCCCACTAATGAGCTGTATTTGCCCCCAAGAGTGACTGTGTAAACGCGTTTCAGTGTGAGAAGAAAACGCTTCAAAATTAAAAAAAACGTCGTTGGGAATATCGGTTAACTCCAACGAGGGGTGCAATGTTCGCTTCGGTTGGTTCATTCGTGACTCACTTCCCCTTGAGCATCAGGTTGGTTTCTCTGTCTAGCAAAATACCACCATAGCGAAGTGAAGTCATAAGTTAATTTACTTTGTTGAATTACCGAGAAAATCAGAGCTATTTCAAGTTAATCCTTCATGCAAGCGGCTATAGTGTAGAAACAATAAGACAAGGAAAATAATTGATGACAGATCATACTGGAAAAAGAGACCTAACGCTGCGCTTTATGGCAGAACCTGGTGATGTCAATTTTGGTGGCAAAGTTCACGGTGGCGCTGTCATGAAATGGATTGACCTTGCGGCTTATGCCTGTTCTGCGGGTTGGAGCGGCAAGTATTGTATCACCGCTTATGCCGGGGGAATACGCTTTGTACAGCCCATTCATGTCGGCAATTTAGTCGAAGTGAATGCCAAGGTGATCTATACCGGGCGTTCATCCATGCACGTTGCCATCGATGTTCAAGCCAGCGATCCTAAAGTGTTAACCAATCGCTTAACCACTCACTGCATCGTCATTATGGTCGCGGTGGATGAACAAGGTAAACCAACCGATGTGCCCAAATGGGTTCCACAAACCGATGAAGACATCGCACTGGAACAATCAGCGATAAAACTCATGAATATGCGCAAAGAAATCGGTGAAGAGATGCAAGCCCATGTGAAGTATCTTATTGATTAAACATCATTGTCATATTTTGTTCACACTGTTTTGGTTTAATTTTTGCCTCTCTTTGATGGTAAGTAGGCAAACGTTTGGGTATTAAAAATACAACACTCAGTGAGTCCACCTTAACGGATCTCAAATCGGTCGAATATCAATGGGTCAGGACCATGTATGTCGAAGGTTACAACGACGATGACATTAATCGCTATATTCTGACTTGCTTTGGTGGAGATGAGATTTTTGCCGACTTGTTTCGCAAAGTCGCCTTGCAAAAAGAAAGTGTCTATACCCTACTAAGGTATTTAGAGTGTGCCCCTTCTAGTCGCGAATTCTTGCGCTGAGCACAGACGAATCGCTTAACAAAAAAAGGCTGCCATCGGCAGCCTTTTCTTAATGGATTGGCGCAGTATCATCCGGATTGTATTGCGAGAAATAATGCTCCAATACTTCGGGGGTTAACTTGCCCTCTTGCTCTAACTTTTTTAATTCAGCAACAATTTGTTTTTGCTGATCTAGGCTAGGTAATGCAACCTCAGCATCACTATCGCCCGCTTGTTCGAGAATCGACTCAAGCTCATTTTGGTCTTTGTCAGACATCTTACTACCTCTCAACTTTTGCTTGTGAGAAGAATATCAAATTTTAAAGCGGCCCACCAACTCATCGAGATGACGAGAGAGTTGTCGCAATGCTTCACTCTCTTGGGCGAGGTCTTGCGACGTGGACGTGGTCAGCTCGTTAATGCTGTTGATCTCTTCAACATTGTTGTTGATCGTTTGTACCACACTTGACTGCTCCTCAGTCGCGGTGGCGACTTGCGTATTGCGATCAGAAATATCCACAATGTGCTGAGAAATATTCGCCAACATAGCAACAGCTTCATCGCTGCTTGACACGCCTTGCTGCGTGATCGTTTGACCATTCTCCATCGCCGACACCGCTTGTTGAGCATCTTGCTGTAACTGGTGGATCATCTTCTGTATTTCCGATGTGGAGTCAGCCGTTCGACTCGCTAAGCTGCGAACTTCATCGGCAACCACGGCAAAACCTCGTCCTTGCTCCCCAGCTCTCGCCGCTTCAATCGCCGCATTAAGCGCCAGTAAATTAGTCTGCTCCGAGATGCCTTTAATCACATCCAGAATCGAACCGATGTTATTGGTGGTCAGAGCCAGTTGATTAATGACGGCGCTGATTTGCCCCACATCCTCAGAGAGTTTGCCAATAACAGATTTGGTATGTTCTACCACATTGCGCCCTTGATCGGCATGATCAGAGGCTTGGTTAGCGTAGTCGGCAGCGGTTGCCGCATTGGCTGCGATTTCAGAGATTGTTGCTCCCATTTGGTTCATCGCGGTGACAACTTGAATCGTTTGATCCCGTTGTTCTTGGCTATTGCTGTGTGTACTAGCCGCTTGCTCTGAGACCATGTGTGCCGTGGTACTCAGCTGGCGACTGGTATTAGACACCTCATCGATGGTGCGGTGGATTTTATCGATAAAGCCATTAAACCCACGTGACATTTGCGCAATTTCATCTTGACCTTTGATATCGATACGCTGGGTTAAATCCCCTTCACCCTGACCTAATTCGATGAACCGCTCTGCCAATAACTTAATCGGGCGCGTAATACTATTGGCTATCATCAAGGCCATGGCAATAAAGATAACCGCGACAACCGCAGTCACGACAATAATGTAAAAAAGCAAATCATTAAGCGCAGCAAACACCTCGGATTTGGGCACAACGCCAACCACATACCAATCCATACTGGCGATATATTGACTGGCGACAAAGACTTCCCCCTGCGCGGCATCCGCATCGATCAAGTTAAACTGCTGTGGGTTTAACAGCCCTTGTGAAGAAGCGCCATAAAGACTGAGTAGCGATTGATCTGACTTTGCGGTTTTGGGGTGAATTTTAACGTTGCCCTCGGCATCCGTTAAAAAGACATAGCCACTTTGTTCTAATTGATAAGACTGTAAGGTGGTGACCATCGACTGCAAAGAGCGTGACATACCCGCAACGGTGTTATTCTTGCGATTTTGGTAGTTGGTGAACATTTTAACTTCACCCGTTGGTTCTTGAAAAATACTGACGTTGGTGGTTTTTCCCGAATTCAGAAAATCAAAAAACCAGCTGTCTTGTTGATGGTTTAGCTGTCTTAGAAAGCCATTTTGATTCCAGTAATACGCGGTCTCTCGATTGGCAATTGAGGCATCATTCAGATCGTATTGCGCTTTAAGATCGTTAAGTTGTTCTACGATCATCGCCTCGGTAGCGCTATCGCGTTGCGACCCACTTACCGCCGAGGTAATAAATTCACTACTCGCCAACTGCTTCGAAGCCGACAGCATTTGGCTCACTTGACTGTCGATATCGGCACTAATTTTACTCAACACTAGGGGCAGTTCGATATCCACCAAACGATGACGCAGGAGCTCTCGAGCTTGCCCTTGAATGAGATAACTAACGATAATCGTGGAGGCTAAGACCGCAAAGGCCATAGCAAGGACAATTTTTTGTTTGATTGTCCACGAGTGAAAAATTGACATATAAATACCCAAAATATGAACAGGTTAAAAGTATCGGCGGAGGAGGTAAAAACTCAAGTTGAGTACGGCGACTAGCAGAAAAAATTGGACCCATATCACATTGATAATATTGTCTTTCCGTGCCAATTCAATACTATAGTGTAGAAATGACAATTGGAATTAGGGCTCAGTGTGCCGACAACAGACCATTGTATACCGGCCGTCAATACAAGACCAACAATTAAATAAATATCTTTAATATCAAAATATTAGTTGAACTTTTTCCTCAGATGAATGTCTGTATAAAAAACGAGTTTTGAGGCAACAATGCAAGATAACTTCCAACAAGTTAGACACTATTTACACTCTCAAGTCATTGGCCAACAGGCCTTAGTGGATCAACTCTTGATTGCGCTGCTCGCTGATGGTCATATTTTGGTTGAAGGGCCCCCTGGGCTGGCAAAGACCAGAGCCGTCAAAACCCTGGCAGATATCATTGAAGGCGATTTTCACCGTTTGCAATTTACCCCAGATTTACTGCCGGCGGATTTAACTGGCGGTGATATTTATCGGCCAGAGACAGGCTCATTTACTTTTCAAGCAGGGCCCATTTTTAATCCTTTGATCTTAGCCGATGAAATCAACCGAGCACCGGCTAAAGTACAGGCGGCCATGTTAGAAGCCATGGCAGAAAAACAAGTGACCGCGGGGCGTAAAACCTACCCATTACCGGATTTATTCTTGGTCATGGCCACCCAAAACCCCCTCGAACAAGAAGGCACTTACCCCTTGCCAGAGGCACAACTTGACCGCTTCTTGTTGCACTTAAATGTCGATTACCCAGACAGTGACTCAGAACTTGCGATTTTGCGATTGAACCGGGGTGAAGCTCAAGGTCAGCAAGGAATGGCTAAACCACATCTGTCTCAGGCAGATATTTTTACTGCAAGAGAACAAGTCCTCAATGTGCATATGTCGGAAAGCGTCGAGCAATACATCATTCGCTTGATCATGGCAACCCGACAACCTGAGCACTATGACGACCAAGTGGCGAAATGGCTCACGATGGGAGTGAGTCCGCGAGCCACCATTGCCCTTGACCGCTGTGCTCGGGCCCACGCCTGGTTAGAGGGGCGTGATTACGTTACCCCAGAAGACGTTCAAGTCATGGCTTTTCCCGTGTTGCGCCACCGCTTGCTACTGAGCTATCAAGCTCAGGCGGAAGGCATCAGTGGCCATCAAGTCGTTGACCGCTTACTTTCTTTAGTCGGCAGCGCTTAATATCATGGCTCAAACTTCCCTACCTCCTCATGCCAACGGTGTGCACTTGACGCTCGATGAACTGCTGTATTATCGCAGTCAGTCGGTTCGATGGCTGCCTCCACAGCGCTCGATTTGGCGTCAAATGGCCGGCAATCAAACCAGTAAAAGCCCCGGACGAGGCATGGATTTTCACGAAGTCCGTCAATATCAAGTCGGCGATGACATTCGCACCATTGATTGGCGTGTCACAGCGAGGACGGGCAAGGCCCACACCAAGGTGTTCACGGAAGATCGCGAAAAGCCGTTACTCATATACCTCGACTTACAACCGACTCTATTTTGGGGCTCGAATTATGTGTTCAAGTCTGTACAGCTAGCGCATTTTACCAGTGTGCTAAGTTGGCTCACTTTGGCCAATCGCGATCGCGTCGGAGCCGTCATTCACTCGCCATCGCAAACCCTTCAATTGCCACCGTCATCAAGGCAAGCTAGGGTATTGTCATTATTGGAGCAAATGTGCGCGCTTCACAACCAGCACGTCACCGCGGCCTTTCAATCAGAGCAAGCCTTTCACCCAAGACCTTGGCAGACCATCGACCGATTAGCCCCTCACGGTGCCGATATTGTCTTACTCGGCGATTGGTCGCATTGGGGAAAGGACGATGAAAATGGTCTGCATTTGCTCGCTCATCGACACAGCCTGAAAATGGTTCAAATTGCCGACCCCATGGAACAAGGTCAAAGCCGGTTTCGAGGCCAATTTTGGGCAAAAAAAGGCCGCCGACAACAACGGATTAACTTTGGCCAACGCAAACAGCGACAATCATTTGAACACAATTTTATTCACCATCAGCAACGGATTAAAGATCTGTGCCAACAGCGAGAGATTGCTTTTCTCTGCCTCTCTAGTGGCCAGCCCCTTTTAGCACAACTCACTTAAACTTATGACGACGAATACGCACCCTTTACCTCTAGAACCTTCGCTATTACCCCCGACGCCATCTTGGCTGCCATTGTCGTGGGGCTGGTGGTTCATCATCGCTTTTATTTTGCTAAGCCTGGCAGGATTGGTGGTTTTTATACGCTGGCGCCATCGCCGCTACCGAGCAAAAAAAGCCGCGTTGGCTTTGCTCTATCGCCCAACCGCCCCACTGACCCCCTCTTCGGCTTTAGAGATTTTAAGGCAGGCCGCATTGAGTTATTTTGATCGACAAACCATTGCTAAGCTCAGTGGAACCCAGTGGTATCAATTTCTCGATCAGCAGATGAAAACACCTTGCTTTGTGGAACGGCAAAGCGCTTGGCAAAAAGCCCTCTACCAAGATGTTCACCAGGACAATCAAACACTGATCGACGATTGTTGCCTGTGGGTTGAACAGGCACTGCCACCCAAGAGAGGACACCATGAGTGACTGGTTAAGTGCGTTTAGCTTTCAATGGTGGTGGGCTTGGCTTGCTCTGCCATTGCCATGGTTTGTGTACCGTTTCTGGCCACCTCTTCCCAAACCCGGTGGCGTACAAATCGGCTACCTAAGCGATAGTGAGTCCTCCCCCACA
The DNA here is from genome assembly GCF_040957575.1 of Vibrio sp. HB236076. Lineage (NCBI taxonomy): Bacteria > Pseudomonadati > Pseudomonadota > Gammaproteobacteria > Vibrionales > Vibrionaceae > Vibrio > Vibrio sp. HB236076. The sequence goes on along the minus strand of NZ_CP162602.1, from coordinate 399,923 downwards.
CAAGTGTCGCCTGTGCTTAAACTCTTGCTTTGCTTAAGCTGGTTTATGTTGATCGCCGCCTGTGCTCGACCTATATGGTTAGGCGATCCCATCACTTTCCACCCTAAACAAAGAGATTTGATGTTGGTAGTCGATTTATCAGGCTCAATGGCACAAGAAGACATGAAATTGGGTGATGAGTATATCGACCGTTTATCCGCCACGAAAACGGTGTTAAAACACTTTATTCAAAAACGACAGGGGGATCGGTTAGGCTTAATACTCTTTGCCGATCACGCCTATTTGCAAACGCCTTTAACCTTTGATCGTCAAACTATCGAAAAGCAACTCGACCGCACCGTGATCGGGCTAGTCGGCCAGCAAACGGCACTTGGTGACGGCATTGGGCTAGCAACGAAAACCTTCATTGACGACGACGCCCCTCAGCGAGTGATGATCGTTTTAAGTGATGGCAGCAATAACGCCGGCGTCCTCTCACCGAACGAAGCCGCGCAATTAGCTAAAAAATACCACGCCACGATTTACACTGTTGGCTTAGGTGCAGGAGAAATGTTGGTCAAACAATTTTTCATGACCCGCAAAGTCAACACGGCTGAAGATTTGGATGAAAAGACCTTGCAACAAGTGGCCGACCTAACGGGCGGTCAGTACTTTAGAGCAAGAGATACCGAAGATCTCGAGCAGATTTACAACACCATCAATCAACTCGAACCCGTGACAGGGCAGAGTCAAACATGGCGGCCACAAACCGATTGGTTTCACTATCCACTCGCGGCGTCTTTAGTTCTTTCCTTGATTGTTTTTGCTTGGCGGAGATTGCATTAATGACGGCCTTTCACTTCCTTTCACCTTATTGGCTACTCAATTTATTGTGGTTGCCACTGTTTGCTTTTTACCTCAACCGCCGCACTCAGTCGACGTGGTTGGCCCCACATCTGGCCAAACACCTGCAATCGGTCTTACCGAACAAAACCACCTCCGTGAGACTGTGGATGGCGATATGGATACTCATGACCCTGGCTCTCGCCGGTCCAAGTTGGCAAAAACAAACGACCGCCAATTTCTCCTTAAGCAGTGCACGAGTCGTTGTCATCAGCATGTCTCCATCAATGTATGCCAAAGATCTAAGCCCAAGCCGACTCGAACAAGCTAAATATAAAGCATTAGACATGCTTCCATATTGGCAAGAAGGCAGTACTGGGCTTGTGGTGTATTCTGATCAAGGCTATACACTAAGCCCTATGACCTCAGACAGTCGGACATTAAAAAATTTAATTGAGCCTCTGTCTCCCGCTCTGATGCCCTCTCAGGGCGATGAGGCCGACAAAGGCCTTGCAGAAGCGATTGATTTACTAAAACAAACCGGGCAAGCCAATGGCAGTATTATTTTGATCACCGATCAGCTCAGTGATCGCAGTCTCAAGCAAAGTTTGGATCTGTTGGCGAATCATCATTATCGCCTATCGGTTCTCATGACAGCGACCGCGGACGGTGCCCCAATTCCATTGCCCTCAGGTGAGCTCGCTACGTCACAAAATGGTCAAACCGTCATTGCCAAGCCCAAGGTGGACAACTTACGCACCTTAGCCAGTGAGCAAGGCGGTATCGTCGTCCCCATTCGCGCCGATAATCAAGACGTACAACAGCTGATCGATTGGTCTAATAACGAGGATTTCAAAGGCGCGTCTGCACTGGGTGAGCAGCAATCAGACCTCAACAGCGGCATCTACTTATTACCTCTCATCGGCCTATTGGCGGCCTTGCTATTTCGCAAAGGCCTGGTTTTAACCCTCGTGGCCATTTGTACTCAGGCTTGGTTCCCTAGCCCAGTTCAGGCCGCAGCCTTTTACAATGACGATCAAATGGCGATGCAGGCTTTCGAACAGCAGCGATATTCACACGCCGCAGAGCAATTTCACGACCCGCAATGGAAAGGTTTGTCCTATTATCGAGACGGCCAATATTCTGCTGCGATCCAAGCATTACAAGGTCAGCATGACCCCAATGCACGCTATAATTTAGCCAACGCTTACGCGCAGGATGGCCAATATCAAAAGGCAATCGATATTTATCGAACGCTGATTGAAAACAATCCTAATTTTACCGCTGCCCAGAAAAATTTAGCGATCGTGGAACAGGCCCTCAAACAACAGCAACAGCAACAGCAACAGCAACAGCAACAGCAACAGCAACAGCAACAGCAACAGCAACAGCAACAGCAACAGCAACAGCAACAGCAACAGCAACAGCAACAGCAACAGCAACAGCAACAGCAACAGCAACAGCAACAGCAACAGCAACAGCAACAGCAACAGCAACAGCAACAGCAACAGCAACAGCAACAGCAACAGCAACAGCAACAAAAATCTGCGCCACAAAATCAGCGCAGTCAAGCACAATCGGCCAATAATGGGACCGCGCTATCGCCTAAAAAGCGCCAGAGTGAGCAGCTACCTAACTCACCAGAAACACAACGACAAAGCCAAATACCAAAAGAAAGCCAACAAGATGCCAAAGGCCAAAAAGACCATCAGCAAGCCGTGAGGTCACGACAAGACAACCCCGCAGACCCAGAGTTGAAACGGCTGCAAGCGGTCGAAAATGCGCGAGACCCCGCTGGATTGATCCGTGCCGAATTGCGATTGCAAGCACAACAAAAGTTAGCGGAATCTAAACAATAGTGTGGTAACCATGAAAATAAACCTCTGTAATGTCTTCTTTTTCACTCTGTTTGGCTTATTCACTTGCCCGTTGTTTGCCGCGCCTGTGGCCAGCGTATCGAAAACACAGGTTGTTAAAAATGAGCTGATCCAACTGACCATTCGCGATGACGATATCCACGACTCAGACGACTTGGATTTGAGCCCGCTTCGAGCGCGTTTTGTTGTTGGCCAGCCCCACTACTCAACCTCGAGGAACATTATCAATGGCCAGTACTCCTCGCAAAGTGAGTGGGTTATTTCACTGGCGACCAGTGAGACTGGGCAAGTGGTTATCCCCGCGCTTAAAGTGGCCAATCAGGTAACCCAGCCGATCACGCTCAGTGTGTCCGCGTCACCGACTACTCTCAAAGCCAGTCAATTCATCGCCAGTGATGTCAAGGTTGCCGATACCACTCTTTACCCACAACAAAGTACTCGAGTACAAGTCAAACTGATCATCAAAGCCGATACACGTCGTATTGAAAACCCGAGTATTACCCCGCCCACGATTGAAGGAATGACGTTAACACCACTGGGAAAATCTCGCCAATATCAAGCCGTGGTTGAGGGCATCAATGCGACGGTTGTCGAGCAAAACTTTGAACTAACGGCAGAAAAAGCAGGGACTTATCAGTTAATTGGTCCGGCATTTAATGGCACTTATTACTATCATGCCATCAATGCCAATCGCACTCAGGTTTTATCACTACAAACGCAAGGAACGCAGACCGCCATTACCGTAAGCCCAATACCAAACCAGACTGATGGCGATTGGTTGCCAGCTCATCACCTGGTCCTTGACCAACAATGGCAAGACAGCGATGGACAAACCATTAAAGAGCCAGCAGCGGTCAAAGTGGGTGATGCCATTACACGCACCCTCACTCTAAGCCTCTCTGGCCTGAAACCCGAGCAGTTTCCCAGCCTAGACATCAACTATGGCAATGATGTTCGCGTTTATAAAAACAAACCCCAATTTAATACCGATGAACAAGGCCGTACAACGATGACAGTCAAGCACGTTTTGATCCCCACTCAACAAGGGCAGGTTTCGCTCCCTGCATGGTCTCTCAACTGGTGGGATACCGACAGCAATCAATCACAGACATCTCAAGTCGCGGGATTGACCTTAACAATTAAAGAAGCAAACACGCCGCCTGCCCATTCCGAGACTGTCCAAACCGGAAAGTCGCTGAACACAGCAGGCTCTCGCGACATGCAAGGCGTGAGCGCTTTTTGGCAATATGCGGCTCTATCCTCTTGGGCCGCTTGGATTATCAGCGCGGGCTATTTTATTTGGTATCGCAAGCGACGCTCGACGCCTTCCACGTCTGCTCATGACAATGAACCAATGGGCAACGAAGAGAAAGCCAACGCACCGATGATCCCAGGCATAAAAAAACGCGTTAAGCTAAGCCGTGATCCACTGGCTGAAATGATAAAAACCGGTAACGCGGCTAACATCCAATTTCATCTTGCCAAGTGGCTGAAAACGCAGCCATTGTCGGACACCACTAAACAGCAGATCACACAAGAGCTGCAAGTCATGATGAAAGCCCATTACCATCCACAAGGTGGAAACTGGCAGCCAGACCACTTGTTGACGCTCTATCGACAAGCGAAAAAAGAGCAACCGACTAAGGCCGCCCCACTTTTAGCAAGGCTCTGAATCGCGTCGTATACTACCGAGGTGACTCACAGTAACTCGCGAGTTATACCAATCTGATTAAGTATGTGGTCAATGATAGCGCAGGGAAAAAGCTTGAGAACAAGGCAACCTATTTATTTATAAATACAAGACAGTTAGTAGTTGTTCTACAAGTGATTTTCTTAACGACGTTATCGAGTTTTTTAACCCGCTAGGGTGAACAGCTATTTAGTTAGATGGGTATAAAGAGTAAACACAAAAAAGCCCCTCAATTGAGGGGCAAAGTGTTTCCATCGCTTAATTATTATTCTGTTATAAAAAGAAAGAGTTAGCCAAAGTCACCGTTAACGTACCCTTTGGTACGGTCATCTTTAGGCTGATTAAAAATATTGGCCGTGTCATCATGCTCAACCAACTCACCCATCAAAAAGAAAGCCGTGCGGTCTGAAATACGACGAGCTTGCTGCATCGAGTGCGTTACAATGACAATGGTGTAATCTTTTTTGAGCTCTTCCATCAACTCTTCAATTTTGTGGGTAGCAATAGGATCGAGCGCTGAGGTAGGCTCATCCATTAGGATCACATCTGGCGCCATGGCGATTGTGCGCGCAATGCACAAACGCTGCTGCTGACCACCGGACAAGCCAAATGCATGTGCTTTTAGTCGGTCTTTCACTTCGTCCCACAATGCTGCACCACGCAGCGAACGCTCAACCACTTCGTCGATGTATTTCTTGTCTTTGATCCCTTGAGCGCGTAAACCATAGGCGACATTTTCATAAATGCTCATCGGAAAAGGGTTAGGCTTTTGGAACACCATTCCGACTTTAATACGCAAATCCGCCACATCTACGTCGCCGTAAATGTTTTGTCCATCCATATCCAGCTTGCCGGTTATTTTGACGCCTTCGATGAGGTCATTCATTCGGTTTAAACAACGCAATAGTGTTGACTTACCGCAGCCAGAAGGGCCGATAAGTGCGGTTACTTGGCGAGTTGGAATCGGCAGATTAATCGATTTCAATGCTTGGTTATCGCCGTAGAATAAATCGAGATTTTCAATATCAAACTTGTTCATTTTATTTCTCTTAAACTTGTCAATGCATTGGTTGATCAGTACGTCGCAGTATTAAAGCGACGGGCGATAAGCTTAGTAATAGTGTTGATCAGTAACACCACGACAATCAAAACCGTTGCGGTACCGTAGGCTTGGTTCCACTCTTCTACGGTAAATAATTCTGTGGTTAATTTGTATAAGTGCACAGTGAGGGTCCGCCCTGAGTCAAGTAATGAATCAGGAATACGCGCCACCATCCCCGCGGTGAGGAAAACCGGAGCAGACTCACCGATCACACGGCCAATACTCAAGATAACCGAGGTCAAAATACCCGGCATCGCACTGGGCAAAATAAGACGCCAAATGGTGTAAATTTTTGATGCTCCAAGACCATATGACCCCTCGCGATAGGTCTGAGGCACTGACATCAATGCTTCTTCCGTTGTGCGAATGATCACAGGTAAGATCAAAATACTTAGGGTTAATGCCCCTGAGAGAATTGAGAAGCCCAGTCCCAGAATCGCCACGAAGAACGTCATCCCAAACAAACCAAAGATGATCGATGGAATACCGGCCAGTGATTCAGTACAAAAACGGATCACTTTCACCAATCGACTGCCCACTTTGGCATACTCGGTTAGATAAATCGCCGTCATAATCCCCAATGGCGCTGCCACAGCAATCGAAGCAATCACCATGTACACGGTCGAAACAATCATAGGGAAAATACCGTGCTCATCACCCGTGCGGGTGTAATCATCACTGATAAAGCTCCAATCGACGTGTTGTAAGCCATTGGATAATATGTACCAAATAATCCAGAACAAAAAGCCAACGGTAAGCCCCGCTGACACCCAAATCGCGCCGTTCAATAGACGGTCTTTATTTTCTCTGGCTTGTTTTAATTTTACGGTATCCATGGAAATCACCTTGCCTTCTCACGGTTTAAATAAAGTAACGCCGCATTCAAAATCATAATAAACACCAGCAAAACTACCCCAGTCGCATAAAGTGCATTGGCGTGTACACCACTGGCATAAGACATCTCAATGGCAATATTGGCTGTTAAAGTACGCGCTGAATCCAAAATACTGCCTGGCATTGCAGGCGCATTGCCCATCACCATAATGATTGCCATGGTCTCACCGAGCGCACGGCCGATACCCAAGATGACCCCGGTCATGATGCCAGAACGCGCAGCGGGAACGAGAAGTTTAAAAATGGTGTAAATTTTTGAAGCGCCGAGCGCCAGCGAGCCTTCTTTATAAGCTCGAGGTACCGCGCGAATCGAGGTTTCCGAAACAGTAATCACCGTCGGTAAAATCATCACACCGAGCACAATAATCCCAGCCAAAATGGTATTACCGGCTGGCACATCAAAAATTTGTTGAATCAAGGGAACAATGATGACCAAGCCAAAAAAGCCATAAACCACGGATGGGATACCGGCTAACAGCTCAACGGCTGGGCGAATAATATCCGCCAGTTTTTTGGGGGCGACTTCGGCAATGAAAATGGCCGTTAATACACCGATAGGAACACCGACAACGACTGCGCCAATGGTAGAAACAATCGACGCCACGATCATCGTCGCGACACCGTATAGCGCGGGTGGAAGCCAGTTTTGGCCTAAGACAATGCCCGAAACCCCAACTTCAGCAAAAGCAGGGATACTTTCTTGGAAAATAAAATAAGCAATGATGGCAAGGGAAACAATGCCGATCACCGCACTGGTGAGAAACAAACCGTGAAAGATGCGCTCTTTGACATCAACGCGTTTGGAAGTGCGCAGTCTTGGCTTGGTCTCTACTTGAGCAGAATCATTCATAATTTTCTTACTAGAAGCGATGGTCATAATATAGGTCTCACAGTTCACTGTGAATCAAAAATGGCTCAGCCCAAGGTGGGCTGAGCAACTAAAGGTAGAGATTAATGGATTGAGATGTAACCTTGTGCATCAACCATTTTTTGTGCTTCAGCAGAAAGCATCCAGTCTAGGAATTTTTGTGTTTCTGCTGACGGTTGGCCTTCTTTGTAAAGAACGAGGAAAGGACGCGCCACTTTGTATGAGCTGTTTTTAACATTGGCAACAGTGGCTTCTACGCCATCAACGGCCAAAGCGTGTACTGTGCTGTCCACGGTACCCAGAGAAATATAGCCAATCGCGTATGGGTTTGAAGCAACCATGGTTTTCAAAGCACCGTTGCCGTTAGCAACTTGAGCGCGTTGAGAAATTGCAGAAACGCTCTTACCATTGATTTTCATTTTTAGAGACATGATGTCTTCAAAAGCACCACGAGTACCTGATGCCGTATCACGAGTGATAGCAACGATAGGCTTGTCTTCGCCGCCAACTTGTTTCCAGTTAGTGACTTCGCCTTTGTAAATGGCTGAAACTTGATCAGAAGTTAAACCTTTAAGCGTGTTCTTTGGGTTAACAACAACCGCGATACCATCGCGTGCAACCACTTCTTCAACCAAAGTAGGTTCTTTTTCAGATTCTTTTAGGTTGCGAGATGACATACCTAAATCCGCACTGCCATTTTTAGCCGCTTTAACACCTGCAGAAGAACCTGGGCCTTGAACTTCGATAAATACTTCAGGGTGTTTTTTCATGTAAGTTTCAGAGAAAACTTCCATCAATGGTGTCACACTACTAGAACCCACAGCAGAAATGGTTTCTTTTGCTGAAACGGGAGTGATTGCCATAGCGCTTAGAAGTGCAACTGCACCGATAAATGTTTTTTTCATCACAATATCCTTTGTTGGCTTAATTGCCGTTGTTGTCTGAACGAGAGTCACTCTAGATATTTAATGTGACACTTGTGTTTCAGTTAATTGAACGCTAGATGACAAATTACCTAAAGCTATACTTGGTTCACAAAACACTCACTAAAGTGATATCATTAATAGGCCAAACCCACTAATGATAGTATTGAAAATAATATTCATTCCCTCATAATACCGGCTATACCCTTGAGTTAAGCTATTAAATTACTTTTAAAAGTGACGACTTTACTTTATAAGGCACCTATTTAAATGCGGCATTTGTTATCGAACTTTTCAGTCAAAACCCAAATATTTACCCCGGTATTACTGAGTACACTGTTGTTGTTAGCCGGCTTGCTGTACACCACTCAATCGCTCAAATCGGCTTTTCAAGAGGTCAGCCAGGCCACCGCGAGTTTAGTTGACTACAAATCGGCAGAAAGTGATATCGTATCAAGTGCTTACGATATGAGAATCAAAGCGATTTACAGTTTGTTTAACCCTGACGACGTACGTTCATTTTTCTCAGTTCTGCGTCAAAAACAAAGCTTGATTGAAGAAAAACTGGCTATTATCGATAAAATGCCCGGCATTCACCAAGAGACCATGGGCCTATCCAATGCGCTAAAAGCGTACGTTACCTTTTCCCAACACACCATTGAGCCACAACTCATCACGCGTAATCAATCGGGGTTTACTGCTTCGCAACAAGCCGAGTTTAACCGAGCAATGGAGACGTATCGTCATCTAGGCCAAGACATGCTCTCTGCGATCGATGCCCTGTCACTCAAACTCAATCAACTCTCGATTGACAAGGTCGCGCAAAGCGAAGCCACCCACAGCCAAGTGCTGTCCTATGCCTTGATTGGTTTGTTCTTGGTGTTGGGTTTCGCCATGTTCATTAGCTGGGCCTTGGCCGGTTGGATTGTTCAACCAATTCAATCTCTACAAGCCACGATGCGCAGCGTTGCTCAAGGCAATTTATTGGTCAAAGCCGAAGAAGTTGGCCGCAGCGAGGTCGCCGATTTAGCGCAAGACGTCAATAAAACCATTGTCCAACTAAGACAAACTGTGCAAGTGCTGGTACGTATTAGTGTTGAAGTTTCGGCAGCAGCCACCGAACTTGCGACTGTAATGACGCAGTCGAGACAAAACTCCGATCAAGAAAAAATGCAGGTCGAGCAAGTGGCGACGGCAGTAAATGAATTAGAAGTAACCGCCAGTGACGTGGCTAAGAGTGCCGAAAACGCTGATGAGGCATCACAAGAGGCCCATCAGCTCGCTCAAGACAGTATGAATATGTTTGATCAAAGTAGCCGAGCAAACTCGCAAATGTTTGCTCAACTTGAGCAAGCAGCGGATGTGGTCAGCTCTTTAAAATCTCAGTCGGATAAAATTGGTCAAGTGATTGAAGTGATTCAAAACATTTCTGAACAAACCAATTTATTGGCTTTAAACGCGGCCATTGAGGCCGCCCGCGCCGGTGAAAGTGGCCGGGGCTTTGCGGTGGTCGCAGACGAAGTGAGAATGCTTGCAGCGCGAACTCAAGAGTCAACCAAAGAGATCCAAACCATCATTGAAGAATTGCAAAACAAATCTGGTGATGCGAACAACAGTATGCGCGCGAGCATCGAAATGTTGGGTACCAACCAAACCTTATCGACCGAGCTCAATAAAGCCCTAAGCAAGATTACCCAATCCATTGAGTCTGTCACTCAAACCAATATTCAAGTCGCAACGGCTTCAGAGCAACAAAGCCAAGTGACCAGTGATATCAACACAAACTTAACGAATATATACGATCTCGTGAGCCAAAATGTAACGGGAATTACTCAAGCCGCTGCCGCTAGCCAAGAGTTATCCACGCTAGCCGAAAACCAAAAGAACAAGTTGGATTATTTCAAAATTTAATGTCGTTACAATTAAGTTCTGTTGCTTAATGAGACGTATACTTTAGCGCATGACAGCCATTATTCCCCTTGTCATTGATGTAAAGTATTCGCCAAATAAAAAAACCGCTTCATAAAGCGGTTTTTTTAGTGCTGAGCAAATAAGGATTATTCCGTTGGCTTAGGCTTTTTTTTAGGAACAAAAACATCATCACCAACAGAGACATTTTTGTAATAGCTTTTATCGCGTGCCTTCGTAGACTGGCTATTTTTGTTCTTCTTCGCGACTGGTTTTTTCGCTTTCGGTTTCTTGTTAACACCTTTAAAAGGTTGACGCTCTTTAATGCCTTTGAATTTACCGGTTAACCCTTCAAAGACATCGAAATGGATATCTTGTTGTAGATAAGCCTCGACACGTTTAAAACTTTGCCAATCTTTGGGCCCGACAAAAGAAAGTGCGAACCCTTTATTTCCAGCGCGGCCGGTACGACCGACTCGATGTACGTACTCTTCTGTATGCTTTGGCATATCAAAATTAATGACGTGAGTCACCGAAGCAATATCAATTCCTCGCGAGGCAATGTCCGTGGTGACCAATATTTTAAACACCGCGCGTTCAAATTGACTCATGATGGTATTGCGCTGTGATTGATTTAAATTGCCACTGAGCGCGACCGCTTTCATCTTTAACTCGTTCAACTTAATAGTTAAACGCTCAGTATCAGCACGGGTCGCGGTAAAGATAATCACTTGCCGGTATTTTGCTTGCTCTAGGGCTTTCATCAGCAGCGCTTCTTTGTGATCAAGGTGATCACAAAGATAAAACTTCTGGGTGATATCCTTGTGTTCCGCGTTAGCAGAGCCAATGGAGATACGGCGCGGAGTATTGAGCATATCACTGGCAAGATCATTGACTTCAGCATCGTCAAGCGTGGCAGAAAACATCAGCGTTTGACGTCGGCGGTGTTTGGCCGCTCGGTGAATATGAATCAGTTGGGCGGCAAAGCCAAGATCCAACATTCTATCCGCCTCATCGAGAATTAAAGTATCTAAGCCGTCTAAAAACAGTGAGCGGTGCTCAAGGTGATCCGCTAAGCGGCCCGGAGTCGCGACAATAAATTTGGGGTAGCGACGCAAGGCTTTCACTTGGTCATTAAAGTTTTCACCACCAACAATGAGGGCGGCGTGATAAGTCAAACCGCCCAACATAGAACGCAGCTCAGTGTACACTTGCTTGGCCAACTCACGGGTGGGCGCCAAAATGACGGCTCTTGGGTCTTTTGCCGAAAACGCTTTACTCTTAAGCGCTTTGTGGAGCATGGGGAGAACGAATGCCAGTGTCTTTCCTGAACCGGTTTTTGAAGACGCGAGAAGATCCTTGCCCGCTAACGCAACGGGTATCGCTTGCTTCTGAATATCAGTAGCCTGTTTAAAATCGTAGTGATTCAAGTTTTTTAATAGGCGATTGTCTAGACCTAACTCTTTAAATTGCAAAAGTGTTTCCCCATAATGAGTTGAGACATAAAACACGGTTTATCCAAAATGACGGTAAACCTAAGTAACTAACCATGGCGATGATGCCAATTAAAGCAACCATGACGATGGTGATAAAAAATCAACCGCCACTAATAACCATTATATCAAGGGCCGGTTTGAGGGCAATAATACCTTGAAGTAGGCATTTAAGCATAGTGATCACAAAAATTTTATCAAAAATTGAAATCGATTTTACACAACAGCCATTGTAAGGTGAAATAATGATTCTACTTTGCGCTTTGAAGCCATACTTTAAATTCGTATTTTCACCTGACGCAAAGAGAAATGACGAATAATTAGCCAACGCGCTGAGAAAACGTTACTATAAAAATAATCGTTTATACAAAATGTTAAACGAGCATTTAAAAGCATCTAAGGAGTTTCAAATGAAAAAGATTTTGATCGCGACTGCAGCTACTTCTGTTCTACTTCTTGCTGGTTGTGCGTCAGGCCCAGATGAGCAAACCACTTCAGCGCTATCTGATATCCAAACTCGCCTTGATTCTATCGAGCAAGATATCTCTAGCATCAAGAGCCAACAAGCAGATACAAATGCAAAAGCATCACAAGCTGCTGAAGCCGCTGCTGCTGCTCAAGAAGAAGCAAGCCGTGCAAACGACCGCATCGACAACATTGCTCAGTCTTACACTAAGTAATGTGCAAAGTATACACGTAACAACCTTGGTTAATCCGTGTATCACATTGAGATATTAAAAAGTGGCGACATATTCTATGTCGCCACTTTTTTATTTATCGAATCGATAGAATACCAATCTAACTCAATATCTGGTCATCTTAGCTGGTTAAAAAACTCGATAACATCGTTAAGAAAATAACAGGTAGAGTAACGACTTAGATTCCGTGCTTGATAAGAAAAGGCTCGCCTTGTTCTCAAGCTTGATCTGTGCGCTGTCATTGATCACATACTTAATCAGATTGGTATAACATCATTGAAGTGTCGGCTTAAAGAAATATCACTTGCCGTTTTTATTACTTATTCGATCTGTGCAACCGCCCCAGATCATTGACTACCCCATTGCGTAAAGGTATTTCTGTTTTCGTTGCCACACGTCTGTTTACGGTAACCTTTATCATCAAAAGCAGGATAATTGAATTGCCCACTCATCGTAATCAAAAAAACTCGTTACTCAGCTAAAGCGAGCAACGAGTTGTTGTTATTCATCAAGGTAGGCAACCGCTATTGATGCGCCGCAATCATTTTGGGGATCCCCGTCTGAGTTAAGATGGTTGATTTCGCTAGTTGAGCATCTAACTGATACTCATCAAGCCACCATGATAATTCGTCAGGGACTTGTAACGACTCTTTCTTACCATCACTGCGAGTTAAAGGTTCATGAGCTTCAACAAATACGGTTCTGTCCGGCTCTAAAGACACTTTCACCGGGCGGTTAATGATTTGTACTTTTGTCCCTCGTTCGACGTGATGAAATAACCAATCAATATCTTCTGGCTCCATTCGAATACAACCGGCACTGACTCTAAGCCCAATACCAAAATCTTTGTTAGTGCCATGAATCAAGTATTCTCCGCTGCCATACGCTAAACGCAAGGCATATTCCCCAAGCGGATTATCGGGACCAGCTTGCACCACTGCAGGAAGGGTTTTGCCTTTCGCCGCGTATTCTTTGCGAATGTTTGCTGTCGGTGTCCAGGTTGGGTTCGGTCTTTTCTGGCTGATATGGGTTTCCATTTCAGGTGTATCGCGACCGATACGGCCAATACCAACCGGGAAAATATGCACCACAGGTTTATCTGGGTCGAAGTAATAAAGCCTTAATTCCGCTAAGTTGACAATAACACCTTCTCGCTTGACCAAAGGAAGAATAAATTGAGTTGGAATCGTCAATGCAAAGCCAGGTTGTGGTAAAAATGGATCGACACCGCGATTGGCTGCCATTAATGACAAGAAACCAATATCGTATTGTTTGGCGATACTGGCCATCGTCTCGCCCTCTTCAACAATGTGATGCTGTACACGGCCGACTAGGCGGCTACCTTCAGGGGGCAGTGGAAACGTGAGTGCATGCGCTTGGTTTGCCAACAATGCCAAAGCGCTTACCGCCATGACTTTCCTAAAGGTTAAGCGCAACCTATCGCCAAAATGAAACATCTATTCACCATCTTTTGCTTGTTTAAACCAGTCTAAGGTTATCAGCCTTGCCTGCTTGTGTTCTACCATGGGCTCGGGATAAGTCAAGGTGTTAAATCTCGACCAGCGCCAAGGCTCGTGTATATAGTTATCCGGCACTGAGGCCAACTCAGGCAGCCAACGTCGAATAAACTGACCCGCCTCATCAAAGCGCTTACCTTGGGTTATCGGATTAAAAATCCTAAAATATGGCTGGCCGTCACAACCGGTTGATGCAGACCACTGCCAACCTCCATTATTAGCGGCAAAGTCACCATCAATCAATTGACTCATGAAATACTGTTCGCCCAACCGCCAATCAAGCTGCAAATCTTTAACCAAAAAACTGGCAACCACCATTCTTAATCGATTGTGCATCCAGTAATCTTGATTGAGCTGCCTCATTGCGGCATCGACAATCGGATAACCTGTTTTCCCTTGCTGCCAACGCGTCAACCAGGCTTCACTTTGTCGCCATTGAATACGAGTTTCCCAAGGTAAGAATGCCTGACCTTTAACTAACTTGGGTTCAAAAAACAACAAATGTTGGTAAAATTCTCGCCAAATTAATTCACTCAGCCAAGTTTCTTGCCCCTCGTTCAAATCACTATGATGACTTTCATAAAATAAACGGGCAACACATTGACGTGCCGATAATGCCCCTATCGCCAAATACGCCGATAAACGACTGGTTGCATCCAAACTGGGAAAATCTCGTCGCTGATGATAATGCCGGCTTTCTTGTCGACAAAATTGCCGTAAGGCGGCTAGGATTTCACGGGTTTGTACAGGCCAATTCGTCGCAGTATCGACAACAGGGTAATCCCAAACCACATCGCCGTGATAGCGCCATTGAGTAACGTCTTGCCGATGCTCTGTTGCAGGGCTCGTTTTCTCAATAACAGGGGGTTGATATTGCTTTAACCACGCTTTTTTATAAGGCGTAAAAACTTTAAAGTACTCGCCTTGTTTGTTTAACACCGCACCCGGCTTTAATAGGCATTTATCGTCGAAACTGCGCCATTTAACCTGATGTTTGGTCAAGTGCTCAGCCACTTTTTCATCTCTGAGCACCTCGTTGACTTCATACTCTTTGTTGGCGAAAACCTCATCACAGTGATACTCACTCACCACTTCGGCCAACAGGTCAACCATGTCATCGAACGTCGCCACTTGCTGGTATAGCAAAGGAATATTGAGAGCGTCCAGCTCATGATTTAATTCTACTAGACGTCGCTTTATCAAATCCGATTGCGCCGGTGACATGTGGTGTGTTTGCCATTGCTCTGGGCTAGCTACATACAGCGCAAGTACCGGCTCCCCTGTGTCTATTGCTCGCAGTAACGCCGTGTTATCCAAAGTGCGTAAGTCGCGTCGAAACCAAACTACTTTCATGCATCCCCCCCGTCAAAGTGTAGAGTGGTAATCACTTCACTGACCTCAAGCGCCACACCTCGCTGCTTTAATTGCGCAATCGTCTCGAGTTGTTTAGAAGTCAGTTGATGTTCAGAGAAAATAGAAACGCGGCTCAACTCATCAATATCGAGTAACTTAGAAAAATCTTGGCAACCAAAGAGAGTTGTCACCACCACGCCAGATTCACTCAACTCTAGGGCTTTCAACCAAGTGCGAAGACTCTCCATCGGCTCTAGGCTCACCAACATGCAATGCCCTTTGCTCGCGGCCTTATTATTGGCGTCGATCATCCACGCAAACTGTTGAGAAACCAAGGTTACTAAGCAACTTGACGCAATGGATTTCACATTGACTTTTAGCGCGTTAATCGCCGCTAACAAAGGTTCAAAGAACTGATCTTTGACAATGTCTAAAGGGTACTCTTTACAAACCGTCGATAAAATGGCCTGTGCTTTTTGTGACTTTAATTGCGTCAGTGCCTGCACCATTTCTTGCACTTCATCAAGACGCATTACCGGTTGTGGGTTGACTTCTTGAGTCCCCAATAAGGGTTTCACTTTGCCTATCGCGACACCGCGTGACAGCCAGTGCTGAATTTCTTTTATCAGAACAATGTGCTCTTCAGTGTATAAGCGATGCCCTTTTGGTGTACGCTCAGGTTGAACGAGATTATAACGCCGTTGCCACGCTCTCAAAGTCACGGGCTTGACACCGGTCATTTCAGAGACTTCACGAATCGCGTAGTAGCAAGGTGATACTTTAGAGTCCATAGCGCAGTTTTAACTCCTGAGGATGTGGTTGTAGAAATTTTTGCGTCTGCAAATAATCGTTTGGAAACATGTGTAGATAGTGCTTTAACAAGGTCAACGGAGCCAGTAAGGGTAACTCACCTATGCGGTATTGATTGATCACTTCAGCAAGTTCTGATTTTTGTTCTGTCGTCAGTGAGCGTTTAAAGTAGCCCTGAATATGCATCATTACATTGGTGTTATTTTTTCTGCTCGCTCTGTTTTCCATCGCTTGCATAAACTGCAAGCGATACTTTTGGTAAAATTCATCCGCTGGATATTCTTTGATGTTAGCGACCAGTTGGCCAAGCTCGCGGTAGGCGCTGGGATTATGAGCCATCAAGGTGAGTTTATAACGCGAGTGAAAGGCGACAATTTGCCCAGCGCTGTGTGCGTCTGTAACGGATTGATAGAAGTCGAACAAGGCGTATACACGGGCGATGAAGTTTTCTTTTAGCACAGGATCATTCAGTCGTCCGTCTTCCTCAATGGGCAACCAAGGCATGGTTTCCATCAATTGCTTGGTATAGAGACCAATGCCATTTTTTTCGGCGTGATTGGTTTGATAAACTTTGACCCTCTCCATGCCACAAGTTGGCGATTTTGCACAAACGATATAGCCACACAATTGATGGCTCAAGAGTTCTTGTGCTTTGTTTTTGGAATAGGTCTCCATTAAATCCGTATAATCTCGGTCGGGATTTTTCGTTTCGACCAGTGCAATTCGCTCTTGTTCAGATACCAATCGAATCGTCGGTCTTGGCACAGGTAGACCAATACCGACTTCAGGGCAAATTGATACAAATTCAAAGTGAGGACTCAACTCTTTTGTTACAAATTGGCTCACTTTGTGGCCTGAATCGAATCGAACCTTTTCACCAATCACACAAGAGCTAATACCAACAGGAATCTTTTTCATCTCAACACCTATACGAATTTATAATGTGTACAATTATTTTAGCAAAAAATCAGAATTGTACAATAATTAAAACTGTAGAGGTTTTTTGTGTAATAACTCACTGAATTAAAAGTAAATCAGAACAAAATTAGTGAGAAAGTGCTATAACTCTTATACTGATGAAAAATTTGTATGTCAGACGACAGCACGACAACCGATGTGGCTCACGCACAATTAAGTTCTATTCTGGGGTAGGTTATTACGTTGAATAAAAATCAAGAGCAACTCGAGAGTGAATTGGTACACTTAAAAGAGCAAGTTGAAGACTTTCCCGAAAAAACCTTGTTCATCGCTGAGCAATGCCAAATTCAAGCGCAAAAAATGTTATTTCCGCAAGGCGAAATTCAAGCATTGCTCATTCGTTCACATTGTTGTTGGTTTTTAAAAGAGTTTCGACAAGGTTACAAACTGGCGCGCGATGCTTACCGGCTGCTCATGACCCTTGAGACTGACGAGTGGTTGCCTCAGATATTGTACTTGCAAGGTCAGCATCACTGGGGACAAAAAAAGTTTTATTCTGCTCAGCAAGCATGGATTCAAAGCCTTGAGCAAGCAACATTGAGCAATGATCATCACATTTTGGTTGACAGCCTCATTGGTATTGCCAATATCTGGCGTGAAACAGAGCGTTTATCCCTTGCCACCAGCACGCATCAACTCGCTGCCGATATTGCCAATCAAGTGCGACTGCCGTTCAGAGAGTTAGATGCACAGCTGTTGGTCGCCAGGGATTACTACCTTGATAACCGCTATGTCGATATGTTGTCTACCCTTGATTCAGCTAGGGATTTACTCAAACACCACACGAATGATATCGCTTTAGCGAAAATCTGGGATTTTCGCGCTCTAGCACTGCTTGGCTTGGAGCGTTATCAAGACGCTGAAGCCGCGACTCATAAAGTCCATCAGCTCGCGGTTTCCCATGACATGACCTGGATGAAAGCCCATACCTATGTTAGGCAGGCGAGGCTCGCTTTGCTCAAACAGGAAACCGAGCAAGCGGCCCTGTACCTCGACAAAGCCCAAATTGCCGCCACCAATAGCGAAGACAAAGAAATCATCAGTCAGATTTATTTTCAAAAATCACAATTAGCAGAGCAACAAGGTAAATTTGATGTGGCGCTCGAAGCGTTTATCGAATACAAAAAGCACTCGCTTGTACAGCTTAAAGAACACACACAAAAAATCAGCTTTGACAACGCCCAAGATTCTCGGGCTCAACTAGAGAAACGATCGCGCAAAATTATCAACCGAATTCGCGGCCAATTCGAATACGATAGTCATAACCCCCTCACGCACTTGGTGTCTGAGACGTTTTGGTGGGAACAATTGGTGCTCTTTAAATCTGAGCTCAGCCATAGCCCCTATGCCATTGTATTGTTACACCATCAAAATAGTGTGTATCTAGATACCTGTACAGAAATCATTCATAGCTTGGCCACGGAGCACGATTATATCTCTCGGCTGAGTTCGGAGTATTTGGCTTTGTTGGTCACCGAAAATCACTGTGATTCTGAACGGGTTTATAACGCGATTTGCACCACACTTGACGCCTACCCTTGGGAAAGAAAATCCCTTGATAGCAACGATAAAGTGATGATTTCTTTACACGACATTTTGACTTTTCCCTTTACGCTCGATCAGCTTGAACAACACCAGCCAACCGCACTAAAATCGACAGGCCAACAATAATGGAAAATTTGCTTAACAAAGTCTCTGAAGCGGGTCTAGACCCCTCCGCCCAGTCTGGTGAAAACGCCATTATTTTCTGGAATCACATTCGCAAGCACATTGCGACAACGCCGATAGAAAGAGCCAACTGCTATATCATTAGCTCTGATTATCGATATTTACTGCAACAGCCACAACTCAGTATCGAAGAACTGCACTATGCATTGCAATTATTGAGCTTACCAGACGATGCCGAAACCATTTTGTTGGTGAAGATCAAACTCAGTGAGCGATTAATCGAAAGTGGTCAGTTCCAAGCGGCACTCGATGAGTTCGTCGATATTTCCAATATTTCTGTCAGTCACGGGTTTATTGATTCTTACGCGCACGCTTTGTTAGGTATGGGGGATCTTTGTCGCAGCTATGGCGACTATAAGCGAGCACTTAAATTTTATCAGCTGTTTGAAGCCATCGATCACGCTGTGAGCAGCCGTGCACTGCGACTGACATTTAAATTGGCTTTTCTCGACTGCTTTTTGCAACTTGGCCGCCTCAACGCCGCAGAAAATTTACAACAAGAGTGCGAAGACTTAGCGATACTGGTCAGTGACAAACGGTTATCCGGGTTGGTTTCTGTCTATTTTGCGCGCCTGAGTAGAACGAGAAACAAACCACTTGAGGCGCTAAAAGCCCTGGCAAAACTTCAACAAAGTCATGGAACTATCGATGCCTTTCTCGCCTGTCAAATACGAATGGAATTGTGCCAATGCCTGATGGCAATCAATCGTTCTGAATTGGCTTACAGCTTGCTATCCACTGGGAAAAGTCGTTTATTGTCAGTGAGCTCTCCTTCGGTAAAACATCACTATTATCAAACATTTTGTGATGTATGCACCAGCCTTAGGCGCTATCAAGAAGCCCTTAGCCATCAAAAGAAAAGTTTTCAATTGGAAACTGACCTGCTACGCAGTATCCCAATCATGGAGTTGGGAAGCAGTCAACTACGCCGTTTAAGTCGCTTTGAGCTCCAACTTAAATTGATATTATCAGAAATCGAAAATAAAGAGCTCAAAGAAACAACCGAGCAACACAAAAACAAAGTTGAAAAACTGACCCAGGATGTGCACACCGATCCTCTCACTCATCTCTTTAATCGCCGTTGGATGGAAATTAAGCTCAAAGATCTCTTGTTGCATCAAACGCCGTTCACCCTCTTAGTCATTGATATCGATCACTTTAAATCGATCAACGACGAGTTAGGCCATTTGGTGGGTGATAAAGCCATCGTCACCGTGGCAGAGCAACTCACCAAATACTTTAAATTTAGAGGGGCCTCTTGTGTGCGCTTTGGCGGTGAAGAGTTCTTAATACTGTTAGAGAAAAACACCCCCATACAAGCCAATATGCACGCGGAAAGACTAAGAGAAAACATTGAGTTATTTCCGTGGCAAACGATTTTAGGAGAGCGGGGCTTGACAGTCTCTATCGGTTTGACAGACCATCGCGATAATGAAAATACACAGCGAACATTTTATCGTGCCGATAAAGCGTTATATCGCGCGAAGGCCAATGGTCGCAATCAGGTTTGTAGTGAATGAAACACGTAATTTATTTTGCCGGCGGGTGTTTATGGAGTGTGCAAGAGTTTCTCAAACACATTCCCGGTGTCATCACCACCCAAGCGGGCAGGGCGAATGGCAATAGCGATCAACTCGTCGGAGAATACGACGGTTACGCCGAATGTGTCAAAACACAATTTGACGATCAACAAGTGAGTGTCGAACAACTGATGCACTTTTTTTTCGAGCTTATCGACCCTTATAGTATTAATAAGCAAGGTTGGGATGTTGGCCGAAAGTACCGTACTGGGGTATACAGTCAAAACGAACGACATTTAATCGCCGCGAGAGCCTTTATTGCCAAGCGTGATGACGCCGACAAAATCCAGGTTGAAGTGCTACCTTTGGTGCGTTTTATCGCCAGTGCTGACGAGCATCAAGACCGGCTTTCTCGTCACCCGGAAGATCACGTGCTCTGCCCTATTCCTTGGTCTCTACTGCACAAATACAAATCCTAAACGCTGTGATTATCGAGGCGATAAGTATAAACCCCACGTCAATTATCGCTCGTTAACAATATAGGGTTAACCACGCCATTTCCCCGTTGACGGTGAGGATGTATTTCTGGGCGACGACTTCCCTATCTAACGAAGATGGTATATAAAAAAGATAGGGTTCGCCGTAATCGATAACGAAAAACCAAGCGGACTTTTCAATAGAATAAAGCCCAATCTCATTGAGTACGCGGTCAACAAAATGCCGAGAAAAAACCGATAATTAGACCAACGTTTTTTAACACAATACGATTGAGTAAAACGGCTCAATATCATACCGATTTAACGGAATAACGGGTCACTCTAACGGGTTAATAAACTCAAAACATCGCTGAGAAAAACGCGGATAGACGAAAGACTAGAATTCTTATATTAATAAGAAAAGAGGTTGCCTTGACCTAGAGCTTTTTTCCTGTGCTGTCATTGACCACAAACTTCATCGGATTGGTATAAAACACATTTATAACGTCAACAGGCTTAACACAATTCATGACTCAATCAACACTTCAAAATACCTCTTTTCCCGATTCACCCACGTCCCCTTCGACGTCGACAATCAATAGTACAGACGCCTTAGCCATGCTTGATCACAGCTCAACCGTGGAGCTTGAGATTTGTCCACCCATTGGCGACAGTTGTCAGGTTCAAAGCCGCTTTTTAGGCTGCTATGATCATCAATACATTCTCATAGAGGAGCCTAGGCTGTCTTTCTCTGATAAACACTTGTATTTACAAGAAGGGTTTCGTATCAAAGTGCGAGCGATTTCGCCACAAGGCGAAGGGGCTGTGATCACCTTCCAATCCAAAATTGAGCTGACGATTAAGCACCCACTCAAATTACTGGCCTTGGCCTTACCCAGTGATATGCAAGTCTCCCAATTGAGGCAAGAGACGCGTGTGGCAGTCAAACTGCTGGGTCGAATTCGCTCGGGAGATTATAAAACCGAATGTGAAGTGCGCGATCTGTCTAAGGGAGGATGTCGCCTGTTAACGGCCCCGATGAGTCGCAACTTCACCGTGGGTGATCACCTGCAAGTCGATATCTTGCAAAGCGCTCCAAATGGTAAAACGCTCGTCACTTTAAGTGGGCAGGTCTGTAATACCCAACGTTCGATACATTACGCCAAAATAGGCATCGCCTTTGATGAGTTTGGCCAAGTGATGATGAAACGGTTAACCGATAAACTCAACCTCAGTACCACGAGGTCTTAGTATAAAAAAACCACCGTGATGTTACGGTGGTTTTTTTGCCTCAATTTATCGAATGGCCTTAACGGCGCAAAGCATTTAATCGCGACTGCGCGATACCCAAAATAGTTTCGGTTGGGTATACCCCTTCGCTATTCATTTCTCCTGCCTCTTTACCCATAAACATACTCAACGCCTCGTTGACATGATCGATAGCCCAAATGTGGAACTCCCCTTTTTCTACCGCTTGAACCACATCTTGTCGCAGCATTAAGTTGTGTTGGTTTGACTTTGGAATAATGACCCCTTGCTGAGCATGACGGCCTTTTATTTTGCACACATCAAAGAAACCTTCGATTTTTTCATTGACGCCACCGATCGGCTGGGCTTCACCAAATTGGTTCATTGAACCGGTGATCGCAATGTCTTGACGATTGGGCAATTTGGCAAACGCCGACACCACGGCGCAATACTCCGCCATACTGGCACTATCACCATCGACGCCACCATAAGATTGTTCAAAGGTTATCGTTGTCGATAGCGGCACTTTCGCGGTTTTACCAAACACAGAAGAAAGGTAAGCCGTTAAAATCATCACCCCCTTAGAGTGAATACTGCCGCCGAGATCAACGCTGCGTTCAATATCGATCACTTCACCGTGCCCATAAGACGTGGCGGCGGTAATCCGGTTTGGCGCACCAAACATATGATCGGTCGTTTGCAACACCGAAAGTGCATTGACTTGACCAATGGCTTCACCTTGGGTTCGGATCAGGGTCGTTCCCTTAGTAAAGGTTTCCATCACATTTTGCTGTAAGCGATTCGCTCTTAACTCTTGATTGTCCAATGCCTCTTGAACGTGCCCCATGCGGATCATGTTGGAGTTAGCCTGACGAGCGACATAATTGGCTTCGCGCAGTAAATTGGCGATCGTTGCCGAAAACAGTGAAATTTTATCTTGATCGCCTGCCAAGCGCGAACTGTATTCAATGATACGGGCAATGGCTTTTTTATCGCAATGCAGCAGTCCATTGTCGTGAACAATACTGGAAATAAAGCGAGCGTACTGCCATTCAGACTCACTGTTACGTGGCATTTCATCTTCAAAATCGGCGGTCACACGGAACAATTCACCAAACTCAGCATCGTAGTGTTGCAGCAACTGATAAGTGCGATAATCGCCAAAGAGAATAATTTTCACATCCAATGGGATCGGTTCTGGGTCAAGAGAGACCGAACCACTTAATGACACTTCTTTCTCCAATGACGTAAAACTCAATTGACGTGAGCGCAAGGCGCGCTTTAAGCCATCCCAGACATAAGGCTGCTCAAGCACTTTTTGTGCATCCATGAGCAACACACCACCGTTGGCTTTGTGTAGGCTGCCTCTGCGGATCAGTGAAAAGTCTGTAAACACTGTGCCTTTAAACGTGGCGGTTTCGATATAGCCAAATAAGCTGTGATAATTAGGCGACTCTTCAACAACAACAGGCATTTCATTGTTTTGATGACTGACTAAGACATTGACTTTATAGCGGCGTGGCAAATTGTTATCGAGCGCGGCCGTAGCAATTTCACCTTGCTCATTACTCTCTTCAATAAATACCGCCACATTGTCGATAATGTCCTTGCGCAGCTCGTTAATGTACTGCTTGAGTTCGCTGTAAGTGCGATACTTCTCTTTGAGCGATTTGATGACATGGTCAATGACGCCTTTGGTCACTTCATCGTTGAGCTTTTTAATTTTATCGCTGTAGCTTTGTTCCATTTCGGTAAGATCGCGCGCCATACCGCGCAACTTTACTTCGAGCTCGCCAATGGTTTGGTCAAAATAATCTTGCTCTTCCGGACTGAGCGCATCAAAGCTCTCTTCGGTGTGCTGTTCATTATCAGATGTAAGTGCGACAAACTGATAATCACCTTGGGGCGTGATCGTTAGGCTGATACCACTTTCTTTGGCTTCTTGAGTGATTTTCTCTAATTCGCTCTGTTGCTTTTGCGCTAACTGATTTTTGAGTTTATCGGCTCGGCCGTAGTAAAGCTCATTATCAAAAGCAAGCGGGATGGCATTGACCAATTTTTTGATCATCGCTTCCATGTCGACTTTAAACTCTGCCGCCACACCTCGAGGTAACTTGAGTACCTTAGGAACGCGAATATCGGTAAAGTTAGCCACGTAACACCAGTCAAACAAGGCATTTTCGTCGTGTTGATGGCGCTGTAAATAACGCAACACCATGGTGCGTTTACCCAGGCCATTTTCACCAATGGCAAAAATGTTATAGCCTTTTTCTTTAATAGACATGGCAAACTCAACCGCTTTTTTAGCTCGGTCTTGGCCTACAATATCATCGATTGGTTGCAACTCTTTGGTGGACTTACACGATAGTTGTTCAAGCTTCGCCACTGAATACAGTTGATTTGCGGATAATCTTTCCATTCCCATCAGCAACTCCTTGCGATGATTCTTTTTATAGTAAGAGCATTGTAAGCGGTTTTATATGACTTTTTAGTGACTTACACCTCACCCTACACCGTGTGAACACTTCTTGTACAAAGAAGTGCCAAAATTGTTTGAAATGCGAGCACATTGGGTTAATTTTTTTGCTCTGATGGGTATTTTCGGTGGTAAATCTCCATAAAATCGGCCCGTATTTGCTGCTCTAAAAGCGTTGCTTGTTCGGTTGGGCAAAAAATCATAATTTTGACTAACTGTTCACCGGTTAAGGTACTTTGAATATGAACATGTGGCTCAGAGCTCGGCAGGTCAACACCAGCGTGCTTTTCAATCATACTGTTGTAGCGTTTGGCAATTTCGTGAAAAGCGTGACAGTGTTCATGTATGCTCGCCATGATATTCGGAACCACTAAATACAAATTGACGAACTCCGTCACGGTAATCGTAAAATTGTGAAACACATAACGCTTCATAAAATTTAAGTTTTTTACTGGGTGGGTGAAGAATAAACTATTTGGTAACGTGGCGGTTTTGCCATTAAAGTGGTACTGGCCGTGATGTAAATCAATCTCTTGAATCACGGTGGCCATCAAATTGTGTTCGATCACTTCACCGCACAAATTGCCCACTTCAATCCAATCACCCACTCGAAAAGAACGTGAACTGGCTCGCTGGATCGAACCGGTAAAACACAAAATGATTTCTTTTGACGCCACAACGATCGCCACGGCAATGGCGGTCACAGACAGCGCAAACTCACTGATTTCAGATTTCCACAACACAAATAAACTCAACACCAATAGAGCAAAAATGCCATTTTTGGTCCACGACATCCAACTGCGCTGCTTTTCATTGATAAAAGCCCCTTGCCCCCGAATCCAAGCCAAAAGCACTTTTCTTGTCATCAGTAGAAAAAGTACGAGCACGCCAGTAAACAACGCCTTTTGTTGTGCAAAAAACTCGATTATTTGCCCCAAACCTTCCATCCACATATTCTACAACCTGTTGTTATTTGTGGTTTCGACACTCGCAGATCTCAAAAGATCCGTCACCTGTAAACGCAACTCAAACGCGTGTCGCTGATCCTAATATTAAGTACACTGAGTGAAGTCAACCGCTTTGCTCAAGGTCATACCAAGAGCAACACGCCACCAGCTGCCATGACTCATTGTGCTATGGTAAATGGTTTTCTTCACGGCATCACTATGAAACAATCACATTTTGCAAATAATAAAACGCTGGTTAATTAGGGAGTTTCAATGAGTGTTAAAGCGGTAATATTTGATATGGATGGACTACTTCTCGATACCGAGACATTGTGTCTGAGAGTGTTTGAACAAGCTTGTGACAAAGTCGGGGTCCCTTTTTTAGAATCGCTTTACCTCAGTATTATCGGTTGTAATGCAAAAACCATCCGCACTAAGCTCATCGAGGGTTATGGAAAGGATTTAGATTATGAACGGCTGCACCAAACGTGGCGACAAGATTACTATCGCATTATTAGCACCACGCCGATCGATAAAAAACAAGGAGTGTTGCCGTTGCTCACTTGGTTAAAATCGCAAAAGATCCCCACTGCCGTGGCCACCAGTTCAGAGCGCAGCGTCGCCGAGCAAAAACTCAAACTGGCCAACCTCGACCAATATTTTGACCATATCACCACGGGTTGTGAAGTCAGCTGTGGCAAACCCGACCCCGAAATCTATCAACTGGCAGCCTCGCGACTTAACGTACCATCTAAGCAATGTATTGCACTAGAAGATTCCAACAATGGCGTTAAAGCGGCCCTTGCCGCACAGATGCTGACTTACCAAATTCCCGACCTTGTCACGCCAGAAGAGTTCAAATCCAGTAAATACAAAATTCATGCCAATTTAAATCTGGTTTTGTCCGATTTTAAAAAAATGCATTCAGTCAAAAAATGAATTTGTAAATAAATATATCAATTCAGAGTAATGACTCGTAATCACTTCGATTAACACCTCCTAAAAAATGGACATGCAATTACTTAAATTCATGTTTTAATTACATTTAATTTAAAATGTCCATTTTTTCACAAAATCATACAAGATCAACAAAAATTTAATATATTAAAAATCCCCAAAAAAAACCCAACAAAAATGAAAACTTATATTTCATTTTCATTACGTGATGTTACTTGGGTTTATCAGGATAATGCGCGAAATGTAACAATTTGTTATTGATCTGAAATAAGTTAGTTTCATTTTTTGTCTCCTTTTCTTATTTCTTATCACTTAAGCCTTGTTACAGATTCACAAACATTATTCTTATTACTACCAACCCGCAAAGTGAAGCGATGCTTTACTTTGCAAAACATCGAGAAAGTCAATGGAAGCCTCAAGATATAAAAACATTTTGTCGCGGACTGGATTATGTGGTGCGGTTTTATTCCTGCTCTCAGGGTGTAAATTCGTGCTACTCGATCCAAAAGGCTCGGTCGGAGTACAAGAAAAAGAGCTCATCATCACGGCTCTTCTTCTGATGTTAATTGTTGTTATCCCAGTGATTTTAATGACAATTTACTTCTCCTATAAATATCGAGCGTCCAACACCGACGAAGAGTACAAACCTGAATGGTCTCACTCGACAAAAATTGAAATTGTCGTGTGGACTGTGCCATTAATCATCATTGCCATTTTGGGCACCATTACTTGGCACAGTACCCATGAGCTCGAGCCCTCGGTTCCTCTCAAGCACGAAGGGAAGCCGATGACCATTGAAGTCGTATCACTCGATTGGAAGTGGTTGTTCATCTATCCCGAGCAACACATTGCAACCGTCAACTACGTTGCCTTCCCCGAAGATGTACCGGTTAAGTTCAAGATCACGTCTGACAACATCATGAACTCATTCTTTATTCCTCAGCTGGGAAGCCAAATCTATGCCATGCCAGCCATGGTTACGCGCTTAAACTTGATCGCCGATCACCCTGGTGAGTTCGACGGAATTTCATCTAACTTTAGTGGTGATGGTTTTTCCCACATGAAATTTAAAGCGCGTGCTTTTGAGACAGAACAAGGCTTTAACGCTTGGGTTGATGAAGTAAAAGCGTCACCAAACTCTTTAAACTCGTTTGCTGATTACCGCCAATTGGCCAAGCCAAGTATCGACGTTCCGGTCACTTATTACTCTGCGGTTATGCCTGATCTCTTTAACTCTGTCGTCACACAATTCCCCGGTGGTATGCAACATTCAGGTGGTGTCGGCATGGGTACGAGCAAAGCAACAGGTCATCAGCACCATAGTATGACTATGGATGTTAAAGAGAGTCATGAACACATGACTGAAGATAAAGGATAATTGAGATTATGCTTGGAAGATTATCATTAGAATCGATTCCATATCATGAGCCTATTATCATGATAACCCTCGCAGTCATTGCTATTGTGGGTTTAGCGGTTGTCGCTTGGGTGACACGCCTTGGTAAGTGGCAATATCTATGGAATGAGTGGTTTACGTCGATTGACCACAAAAAACTGGGCTTTATGTATATTGCCCTTGCGCTGGTTATGCTACTGCGTGGTTTTGCTGACGCCGTCATGATGCGTAGCCAACAACTGCTTTCCTCTGCCGGTGAAGCGGGGTATTTACCGCCGCACCACTACGATCAGATTTTTTCTGCTCACGGTGTGATTATGATCTTTTTCGTCGCCATGCCATTGGTAATTGGTTTGATGAACTTGGTTGTTCCCTTGCAGATTGGCGCCCGTGACGTTGCCTTCCCCTACCTCAACAACTTGAGCTTTTGGTTGTTTGTCGTTGGTGTAATTTTAACCAACATGTCGTTGGGCTTAGGCGAATACGCACGAACGGGTTGGCTTGCTTACCCACCGTTATCGGGCATTGATGCCAGTCCAGGCGTCGGGGTCGACTATTGGGATTGGGCTTTACAGATTTCAGGGGTTGGTACCACGCTAACTGGGGTCAACTTCTTTGTGACCATTTTGCGTATGCGTGCACCGTCAATGCCAATGATGAAAATGCCTGTTTTCACATGGGCTTCATTGTGCGCTAACATCTTGATCATTATCTCTTTCCCAATTTTAACGGTCACACTCGCCCTACTCGCACTCGACCGTTACTTGGGCATGCACTTCTTCACCAATGATTTAGGTGGCAACATGATGATGTATGTCAACCTCATCTGGGCCTGGGGTCACCCAGAAGTGTACATTCTCGTCTTGCCTGTTTTTGGTGTGTTCTCCGAAGTGACCGCCACCTTCTCGCGTAAAAAACTGTTTGGTTACACCTCATTAGTTTGGGCAACACTGGTCATTACCATTTTGGCTTTTGTCGTTTGGTTACACCACTTCTTTACCATGGGTGGCGGTGCCGACGTCAATGCCTTCTTTGGTATTGCAACCATGATTATCTCGATTCCAACTGGGGTTAAGATTTTCAACTGGTTATTTACCATGTACAAAGGCCGTATTGAGTTTAAAACGCCAATGTTGTGGACGGTAGGCTTTTTGATTGTCTTTACCATTGGCGGTATGACAGGTGTCCTCTTGGCCGTACCGGGTGCTGACTTTATTCTTCACAACAGTGTTTTCCTAATTGCTCACTTCCACAATGTGATTATCGGTGGTGTGGTCTTTGGTTGCTTTGCTGGTGTCACTTACTGGTTCCCGAAAGCGACAGGCTTTATGCTCAATGAAAAATGGGGCACCAGAGCCTTCTTCTGTTGGGTGATTGGCTTTATGTTCGCCTTCTTACCACTCTACGCACTGGGCTTTATGGGCATGACACGTCGTATCAGTCAAGACATTAACCCAGACTTTATGCCATTCCTTGCGGTAGCCGCATTTGGTACGGCTATCATTGCCGCGGGTGTTTTGTGCCAAATCATTCAAATTGTGGTCAGTATCCGCGATCGCGATCAGAATCGCGATTTAACCGGTGACCCATGGGATGCGCGTACCTTTGAATGGTCTACCTCTTCTCCCGCTCCGTTCTACAACTTTGCGAAGTTGCCAAAAGGCGATGAAATTGATGCATTCTGGTATCAAAAGCAAAGCGGTGAGTTCAATCCAATGCAAGAAGAAGAGTACGAACCAATCCACATGCCTAAAAATACCCCAACGGGTATCTATGTTTCGGCGTGGTCATTGGTGTTTGGCTTCGCGGCCATTTGGTACATTTGGTGGCTTGCCATCATCGGTTTTGTCGGCATCGTCGTCACCTGTATTCGTCATAGTTTTAATGAAGACGTTGACTACTATGTACAGGTTGATGAAATCAAAGAGATCGAAGCCAAACGACGCGAGCAATTAAAGCAAGCGGGTTTCCAAGCTAAACAAGGTGATAACGAGGTGAATCATGCACACTAATGACGCTTCACACGCTCATGATCATCATCATGAAATCGCTGAAAATAAACTGTTCGGCTTTTGGGTTTACTTGATGAGTGACTGCATCTTATTTGCCAGTCTCTTTGCGACTTTTGCCGTATTAGCCGATGCAACCGCTGGCGGCCCAAGCGGCAAAGATCTTTTCGAGTTGCCTTTTGTCTTTGCCGAAACCATGGCGCTACTGTTTAGTAGTATTACCTTTGGTTTTGGTATGATTGCGATGAAACGTCGCAATCTTGCCGCGATGAAACTCTGGCTCGCGGTCACATTCATACTCGGTGCCTGTTTTATTGGTATGGAACTTTATGAGTTTCATCACCTGATCGAACACGGTGCAACGCCACAAAGCAGCGCATTTCTATCCGCTTTCTTTACTCTGGTCGGCACGCACGGACTTCACGTCAGCTTCGGCCTGATTTGGTTAGTGGTATGTTACTTCCAATTGAGTAAGAAAGGCATAACCGACACGTTAGAAACGCGCTTTGGCTGCTTGAGCTTGTTCTGGCACTTCCTCGACATTGTTTGGATTTGTGTTTTCACTGTCGTTTATCTACTAGGAGTAATGTAATGAGTCAACAACACTCAGAAACAGGCATCCGTGATTACGTGATAGGTTTTGTCGCTTCATTGGTATTAACGGTAATCCCGTTTTACTTTGCCGCCACGCAAAGCTTACCGAAGGGAGTAACGGTCGCCATCTTGTTAGGTTGTGCCATTGTACAAGTGATTGTCCATTTTGCGTACTTCCTACACATGGAAACAAAATCAGAAACCGGACGCTGGAACATGACCTCGTTATTGTTTTCCGCTGTCGTTGTCCTGATCCTGGTTGGGGGTTCAATTTGGATCATGTGGAACCTCAACATCAACATGATGATGTAGAGGCAGTATGATCAAAAGCTACCTTACCATTACCAAACCAGGCATTATCATTGGTAATTTAATTTCTGTCGCGGCGGGGTTTTTCCTCGCTGCAAAGTCAGAATCGGCGAGTGGTTGGCTGTTGTTGATCACGATGGCAGGTGTTGCTTGTGTGATTGCTTCAGGGTGCGTGGTCAATAATATTTTTGACCGCGATATCGACAGCAAAATGTCACGGACTCAACACCGCCCAATGGTCAAAGGTGATATCAATATCGATATTGCCTTTATCTATTCGGTCGGATTACTGATTGTCGGCACAGGCTTGATATATCAATTCACCAATCCACTTTCGGCAGTGGTGGTGTTACTTGGTTATATATTTTACGTTTTCTTTTATACCATGTGGTACAAAAGAACGTCCGTCTACGGCACGTTGATTGGCAGTATTTCTGGGGCGATTCCGCCACTTGTTGGCTATTTAGCGGTGACCAATTACATTAGTTTAGAAGCGATTATTCTCTTCGCGCTATTTTGTATATGGCAAATGCCGCATTCTTACGCCATTGCGATGTTTCGAATGCAAGACTATCAACAAGCCAACGTCCCTGTATTGCCGATTGTGTGTGGTATTGAAAAAGCGCGCAAGCACATGCAAGCCTATGTGGTGCTGTTTTCTGTGCTCTCGCTCGCTTTATACGCTTTTGGTCATGCCGGTTTTGAGTTCCTTGCGGTTGCCGCTTTGCTCTGCTTTATGTGGCTGAAAGTAACATTTCGTCGTATCAAAGAGGGCAATTACATCGCTTGGTCAAAAACGGTATTTAAAATGTCACTGGTTATTGTGATGAGTTTTAGTACTGTTCTTGGTATTGAGTTACTCCCCTTAATTTAACCCAAAAAGCGAAAGCACCCGCTTTCGCTTTTTCTTTTCCCCTACGATGACCTGCCACAAGTTATTTTGACCGCTACGAGATTCCGTTGTAACGTATTCTTTGTCTCTTACCATTGTGTTACTGAGCGAGCCTCTACCCCAGTGTATAAAACAAAGGATTACTTGTGATTGAATTTGCGCAGCTTCATCAAACTCTTCTGCTGAATCACGCCACGGGATACCGCGTGATCATGGCCTGCTTTGTCGTTGCCTTGTTTTGGTTAGTCAAACGCATTTCCAATCGCACTTTACAACAACTGGCCACGTCCAAAGGGGTCACACCCGCGCGCTACAGTTTTATCAAACGCTGTGTCAATGTGGCTTTGCTGTTTATCGCTTTTGCTTTTTTTTCGATAAGCACCGGGATTGGCTTTGGCGATGTCTCCTTATTTTTGTCTTCTATTTTTGCCGTACTCGGCGTTGCTTTAGTTGCGCAGTGGTCGATTTTGAGCAACGTCACTGCCAGCTTTTTGATTTTTTTCTCTTTCCCCTACCGAATTGGTCACCATATTCGCGTTATCGATAAAGACGAAGATATCAGTGGTGAGATCATAGACATTAGTATGTTTCATGTGGTGATTCGCCATAAAAAAGGGCATGTCATCGTTTACCCTAATAACCTGATATTACAAAAGGGCGTCATCAAGATTGCCCCCCCAGTAAAATCTTCGGTCAGCCGACTGTATACACGCCGTTCGAAGTAATCAGCCGCTGATCTGCTCTGTTTCCAACAACGTACTAAGTGATACCATTTTCAATGTCATCAGCCCATGGTCAATGTTGTTTGGTTTAAACGAGATCTACGCCTTTCTGATCACGCTCCACTCGCCCAAGCCTTGAGTGGTACAAAACCGGTTTTACTCATTTATATTTTTGAGCCTGAACTGCTCAACGATGCCCATTACCACACCCGTCATTGGCGGTTTGTGTGGCAATCGATTCAAGATATCAACCAGCAACTGAATTTGCATGGTGGTCAATTGATACCACTTTTCGGCCATGCGGTTGATGTGTTTCGAGCCCTTCACCAATACTTTGCCATCGACACCATTTACTCTTACCAAGAAGTGGGGCTTAAACTCACGTATCAAAGGGATCGTTCATTGCAACAGTGGTGTAAAGAACATGAGGTGTCTTGGCAAGAAAGCCCCTACACCTTGGTTAAACGAGGCCGAAAGCATCGCACTCAATGGCAACAAGATTGGCAACGCTACATCCACGGGCAACTTGAAAATATTAACTGGCAGGCGCAAATGCCTCCGTGGGCCGAATGGGACAAAGCGCTAGAATCATTACGCATGATCGCGCCTCAATCATGGCAAGCTCGCCAAAGGGGCTTTCAGACCGGCGGGCAAAGCATGGCATTGAACACCCTCAACGATTTTCTCAATCGACGGATGCAAGGATATCGCCAGTCTATCTCTAAACCGGCTCTAGCCAGGCATCATTGCTCACGTCTGTCTCCTTATCTTGCTTGGGGTAATATCTCGCTTCGACAAGTGTATCAAGCTTTGAACCGGTCTTCGTCACCTTGGCCACAGGCGGCGCGCTCATTTGCTAAGCGTCTACATTGGCATAGCCATTTTATTCAAAAGTTTGAGTCTGAACACCGCATAGAAAGCGAATGTTTCAACCCCAATTATGAGCGCTACCCCTATCGTTCATCGCAAGAGTGCCATTCTGATCTGCTCGCTTGGCAACAAGGGCAAACCGGGGTGCCGTTAGTGGATGCCTGTATGCGATGTTTACATGCCACCGGCTATATTAACTTTAGAATGCGGGCCATGTTGGTCAGTTTTCTTTGCCATCACCTCAACATTGACTGGCGACTCGGGGCAAAACACCTCGCCTCAATGTTTACCGATTTTGAGCCCGGCATACACTATGCCCAAATTCAGATGCAAGCAGGCGTCACTGGTATACACACGATCCGAGTTTACAACCCATACAAACAAGCACATGAGCATGACCCTGAAGGTCATTTTATTGCCACTTGGGTACCTGAACTCGCCGAATTGCCCGTTGAGTTAAGGTGGCGCCCCTCAGATATTACGCCAATGGAAGCCAGTATGTTTGACTTTCAATTAGGACAAAACTACCCCTTTGCGATTATTGATGTAGAGCGACAAGCGGCTAAGGCAACAGAACGCTTATGGCAATGGAAGAAAAAGCGCTCCACGATAAAACACACAAAGGCTTTGTTGAAAACCCATGTGGTTAACTCGGACTAACCCCAGCTCTAACAATGGTTTATTTCTCTCCACTTGCTAATTGCAACCAGACTCGCTTTAATAAGCTTTTGCCTTATAGAACTTTTCTCATGATGAATACATTAACGCTCTTCTTTACCTTGCTGTTGTCATTGTTACTCATACCCAACAGCCAAGCCGATGAAAACCAATCAGCTGAAAACAAAGTCTACGTTTATGCCGCCTCTTCTTTAACAAATGCATTAACTGACATTGCTAATCAATATCAACGTCATTACCCCAATCAAGCGGTCATCCTGAACTTTGCATCGTCATCGACATTAGCGCGACAAATTGCGCAAGGGGCCCCCGCTGATATCTACCTGTCTGCCAACGAAAAATGGATGGACTTTCTAACCGAGAAGCAATTTATTACCCCCAATACAAAACGTGACTTACTGACAAACCAACTGGTCCTGATCGCCAATAATAAGGTCAACATCGATGCGATAAA
The DNA here is from genome assembly GCF_040957575.1 of Vibrio sp. HB236076. NCBI lineage: Bacteria > Pseudomonadati > Pseudomonadota > Gammaproteobacteria > Vibrionales > Vibrionaceae > Vibrio > Vibrio sp. HB236076. Next base: position 365,714 of record NZ_CP162602.1, on the reverse strand, counting down.
CAGCGCTTCCAACTGGCCACTGGTCTCCTTTTTAGGTCACCAAAGACTTGCAATTGGCGACCCAGATCACGTCCCTGCCGGCATGTATGCCAAGCAAGCTTTACAAGCTTTATCACTGTGGGACCAACTCGACCAATTGATTGCTCGAACCAGTAATGTGAGAACGGCCTTAGCGTTAGTCGAACGAGGAGAAACTCCCCTTGGCATTGTTTATGCCACCGACGCCGCTATTGCCCAAGGGATCCGTGTGGTACGCCCATTTCCTGAACAACTGCACAACCCCATTCGCTATCCCATCGGTTTGATTGGGCCACATCCCTCACCTGAAGCGAAACGTTTTTACCAATACCTCAGTGAGAACGAGGCCAAGCGCGTGTTTAAACACTATCAATTTGGGAACGCTGAACGTGATCAGTGACTATGAGTGGGCGGCCATCATTTTAAGCCTTAAAGTGGCCTGTATTGCGGTGCTGGTCAGTGCCCCTTTTGCCATTGTGTGTGCTTGGGTCCTGGCCAAGAAAGAGTTTAAGGCCAAAGCGCTTCTCGATTGTTTTATCCACTTGCCTTTGGTATTGCCCCCTGTGGTCATTGGGTATCTGTTGCTGGTGGTTATGGGTAGGCAAGGGATAATCGGTCAGTGGTTATACGAATGGTTTGGTCTCACTTTTAGCTTCAGTTGGCGAGGGGCTGCCCTTGCCGCCGCAGTGGTGTCTTTTCCGCTTATGGTGCGTTCAATCAGACAGTCACTTGAAGCCATTGATCATCGATTAGAACAAGCAGCGCGGACCATGGGGGCATCAAGTCTGGCAACCTTCTTTCGCGTTACCTTACCGCTTTCATTACCAGGGCTGTTATCAGGGGTGGTGTTAGCCTTTTCAAGAAGCTTGGGAGAGTTTGGCGCAACCATTACCTTCGCTGCCAATATACCCGGAGAAACACGAACCTTACCGCTCGCGATGTACACCTTTATCGAAACTCCTGGTGCCGAATACGAGGCGATGAGGTTATGTCTCTTTTCCATCCTCATCGCCCTACTTTCACTACTCGTCTCTCAATGGCTAAGTCAAAGGATACATCGTTAGCGACCGGTGCCGAAATGTCTTATGCCTGTGTCACCACAGGCTTTTTCGCATTGACAAACACAATCACACCAATCGCCAATATCGCGCCAATACGCAGCATGTCACTGCTAAACAACACCATTAAAGCCAGAGCGAGTAATAACAAACGCGCTGGTTTTGATAACGGATTGATTAGACGCGCTTCAATACCACCAGCAAAAGCAACAAAGAGTGCCGCAGTTGCCAACACCCCAACCAAGAAGTGGAAAAGACTGCCATCGAGGAAGATTAACCCTGAGAACGCCATCATAGCGGGGATCAAAAAGAAGCCCTGAGCCAACTTAAAAGCTTGCACAGCCGATTGCATCGGTTTGGCATTGGCAATGCCCGCCCCGGCAAACGCTGCCAAGGCAATTGGCGGCGTGACGTTTGACGTTTGAGATAACCAAAATACAATCATATGCGCAGCCAAAAGCCCAACGCCAAAATCCATCAACGCGGGCACGGCCATAATAGACAAGACAATGTAAGCGGCTGTCACCGGTAACCCCATTCCTAGGATCACCGCCGCAACCGCAATCAATGCCAGCACAGACCACAAATAACCACCTGACATGGCAATCAAAAACTGAGTAAACTGTAAACCAATCCCCGTTTGACCGACGACACCAACCACAATACCTGCCGTTGCACAGGCGACGGAAATCGGTAATGCTAAGATTGCCCCTTCTTTGAGCCCTTCAATCACTTTTTGCCATTGTATCCGACTGTGGGCACGCAACATCGAGGCAATTAAAATCGCCGCGCATCCGGTCACGCCAACCAGTTGAGGGGAATAGCTCATCATCAATAATGTGGTGATCAAAACCAAAGGCAGTAAAAAGTGCCAACCATTGACTAAGATGGCTCTGGCTTTTTCGGTGGTTTCCATGCCTTCTAAGCCGAGTTTACAGGCCATCAAATGAACATAAAGCAACGTACAAGCAAAATACAAAATTGCAGGGGCAATGGAGACTAATAAAATATCACTGTAAGGAATACCCGTAAATTGCGCCATGACAAAAGCGCCCGCTCCCATAACCGGTGGCATGATCTGCCCTCCCGTTGAGGCTGCCGCTTCAATCCCTGCCGCTTGTTCTGGCTTATACCCGAGCTTTTTCATCATAGGTATGGTTAATGCACCCGTGGTGACAGTATTGGCAATGGCACTGCCAGAAATCGATCCCAAAGCGGCCGATGCGATCACGCTCGCTTTCGCCGGCCCACCGCGATATTTACCCGCAATGGCAAACGCCATATCAATAAAAAACTGCCCCGCCCCTGTCACTTGTAAAAAGGCGCCAAACAGAACAAAGATAAACACCACCCCTGCGGCAATCGCCAAGGGCGCACCAAACACACCATTAGTTGAATAGATATGGAAGCGGATGATTTCTTCTAAGCTAAACCCTTTGCTCGCCACCTCTGCAGGCAAAGCATCACCAAATAGCGCATAAGCCAAAAATAATGCGGCGATAAACACCATCACAAAGCCCACGGTACGTCGCGTGGCTTCTAATAATAACAACATTAAACTCAGGCCGGCCAATTGCTCTATTTGGCCTAACCCGTCTAACAAGAAACTAATATCATCATAGTCAAACTGTGCGATTACCAAGCACGACCAACAAGTCAATGCCACCAGCCCAAGGTCGACACAGCGACCTAAAAAATACCAAACGGGCTGACGCTCTGCACTGACGGAAGGATAAACCAAGAAGACCAAAACAAGGGCCCAAGTCAGATGGATGGGTCGAAAAACTGGGGCGGAAAGAGAAGGGTCAATACTTTGCCACAGTTGAAAAAGAGAAAAAAGGGTGGCGATAACAGCAGAACAATAAAGTAAGCCATCGGACAACACTTTATTTTTACAGATTGATGAGGTCATTGCGTACTCCGTGCAATTAATGAGAAATCAAATCCTCGATATTTGTTCAACCTAACAAACTCAAATATCCAAACAAAAAAATGCCCACCTATCCGGTGGACATTTCTCTCAACTCAAAGATGGATCTACTGACCCATTTCTTGACGGTATTGCTCAGCACCCGGGTGAAGTTGAGCACCTGGCAATTTTGTCATGTTTTCCAAGGTGGTGAATTTAGTGACACCAATCACTTGACGGATCTTATCGATGTTATCGAACGCCGTTTTGGTCATTTGGTAAGCGAGGTCTTTGTCCATTTTATTGTTGACGACCAAGACATTCCAAACCGCTGGCGCATTGAACGCATTGACATTGTTGTAACTGCCTTGAGGAACATCCAATTCAATGTAAGCCGGATTCGCCTTAGTGATTTCAGCCAACTCTTGCTCAGAGAAGGAAAGAATACGGATATCGCGAGTCAGGGCTAACTCGGTAATCGCACCCACACCAAGACTGCCAACAATGGCCCCAGCATCGATTTGACCATTGGCAAGGGCACTGGTGGTCGCCGTGTAGTTCAATGACTGCGCTTTGACATCACTTTCTTCAATACCCAGTGTTTTTAAAATATTTAATGAGCTCACTCGCGTACCAGAACCCGGGGCGCCAAGCGAAACACGCTTGCCTTTGAGGTCTTGTACAGAGTGAATATCAGAATCGGCAGGAACAATAAATTGCACGACATTTGGGTAAAGGGCAAACAGTACAGACACATCTAATTGACGGGGAAACGGCTTCTCTCCGGCCATCGCTTGAAGCACAACGTTGCCTTGTGCAATACCGACCAATTGCTTGCCTGATGCCACTTTAATGGTATTTTCAACCGATGCCGCCGTCACCTCTGCACGCATGTTAAAATCGGGTAGGTTTTCACTCCAAACCTTAGATAAAATACCGCCTAGTGGGTAGTAAGTGCCACTTTGACTACCGGTACCTATGGTGTAATTTTCAGCGTGTGCGGCTGTAGAACACGCTAACGCTAGTGTTAATAGACTCGCCTTAATGACCGACTTCATAGTTACTCCTTTCCTTGAAGACATTGTTGTTATCGTTATTTTTTAAGGCTCACTAGTAACGCGTCTACCCCCAAAACGTCAATCACTCACTTGTGTAAATGAGATCGCGATAACTATATTTCATTGTATCTCTTACCATTGTCACTCGATACGTGGGCAGTGATAATGACGCACAAGGGCTTAATAACGAGGCAAAAGGCGGGTTTATTGCCACATAATAAGTCTGGTTAATTATTGTCACGACGATGGTTTAAAAGCCAACATCGCGTTTTTAACCCGTGTTTGAGTCCTGTCGCTAGTAACTTGTTATCAATTTTTCGCCGAGATTAAAGCAAAAAAAAGCGCCTAGGAGCAGGCGCTGTTTACTTAAGAGACAAAAGCTTGGCATCTAACTCAGTTTAAAGACGCCAATTTGCTGGGACAATTTCTCAATCGACGTCGACACGTCTTCAATCGCTCGATTCACTTTAGCGCTACCTTGAGTGACTTGCTCACCTTGTTGGTTCATCAACTCCATGTTGCTGTCTACTTGACTGACGACGGCGCTTTGCTGCTCTGTCGCCGCGGCGATCTGCATAGAAAAGTCGGTAATGGTATTCACCCTTGAATTAATCAAGTTCATGGCCTCACCAGCAGACTCTGTGTAGGTTGACGTCTCAGAGGCGCGCTTAGAGCTAGAATCAATCACATTGACCGCTTCGCTCACTCCTTTATTTAATCGCTCAAGCATATCTTGAATACTCTGTGTCGATTGTTGGGTTTTTTGTGCCAACTGGCGAACTTCATCGGCTACCACAGCAAAACCTCGACCAGAATCACCCGCCCTCGCCGCTTCAATCGCTGCGTTCAAAGCGAGTAAGTTCGTCTGCTCAGCAATACCGCCAATAACATCAATAACGGAAGTGATATCGTGACTGTCTTGCTCTAAGCGACTGACCACTTGCGCGGCGGTTTCCATATCAGATAACAAGCTGCGCATTTTCTCAACCGCCAACTGAATGTCTTGGTGCGATTTTTCGATATCACCTTTTGACTGATTAGCTTCATCCGCAGAATTTTGTGACTGGGTAGCCACTTCACTGATGGCTGAGTTTAACTCTGACACCGCATCGACCATTTCTTGTAAAGAGCGGCTTTGTGAATGGATATGAGTTTGTGTATCCGCAGACACTTGATGGATACTCGCAGAGCGATCTTTAATTTCGACCACTTCATTATTGACTTTGAGCAGTAACGCCTGCAAATGACTCAAGAATTGATTGGTTGAACGAGCCAATTGAGAGAGCTCATTATTGCCAATTTCAGGTAACCTCAAGGTTAAATCACCACCAGACTGACTGAGTTCTTGCATTTTACTTTTCAATAAATCCAATCGTTCAATAAGCGATTTTGGCAGCCAAATCAAAAAGAAGAGACCGATTAGAATCGTCACACAAGTAATGTACAGCGTATGGGTCAACTGTTCTTTTTCGATGACGACGGTTTCATCAGCGATGAGGTGTCGAAACTCATCTAAACGGCCTTCAAATTTATCGTAAAAGTCACGCGTTGAACTAAACAATTGATTCTGTTCGCCCATTAGCAACTCTTGCGCCTTTGTCAGTTGGTTGCTATTAATCAGTGCCACCACCTTATCAGCACTGGCTTTCCATTGCTGGAACGACGCTTCAAACGCGCGTTGATGCGCATTGGCATTGGGCAAACCCGCTGCGGTGGCTAACGCTATCGGGTGCATCATACGATCAAGTGCTTGTTGTTGGTTTTCTGTATACCCATCAATGAATTTGGCTGGATCAGCGCCATCTTGAGCCGCGGTTAAGGCATCGCGAAGGCCAATAGCCGATTGATAAAGATCGCGGTCGCCATTGAGCAGCTCCAACGAGGCTGGGGTAATTTGTATTAATAGTTGATCAACATGTTCCGTTAATTGCTTGTTGTTATTCCAACTGACACCAGCCAGTATCAGTAGCGCGGTGATCATAAGCACCAATGGAATCGTCAACTGGCTTCTCAATGGTAAATTTGCGTACGCTTTCATCCTGTTTCCCTCAAAGTCAAAGCCAAAAATAGACTGCCAAACCGTGCCTCTGCCCTCTTATTTTCTTTCCGTTAAAAAACCGTTTTTTTAGGTGTACTAAATCGCGGGGCATGATTTTTAAACTATATCGGTCGAGTTGTTGACTCTTACAGGGGGAATTATTTGATCCGTGATATTCATCAACTAATTTGGTGATTTTTATGAGAAAGGCCTAAAAAATCGATTCATCATATCTTCATTTCTCTGTGTCACACTGGTCTAATATCAACAGGAAAACTACTGTCATGAAAAAATCATTTATTCTAGTCGGGTTAATGTTGAGCGCTTTCAACAGTTATGCTGAGGTCAGTATCGAGGTGCCAGATACGATCCAAATTTTAGCGGTCAACCAACAGGCGCCAAAACTCGAAGGCCATTTTTTTGCAAGCCAGAAAAACCTCACCCTTGCCGACGGCGAAAACCAAATCGTTTTTCGTTACCGTCCCTATTTTGATAAAGGCAGTGAACAGGTGATTGTCGAAAGCAAAGTCATTATTGCTCGATTTCATGCAACGAAAGAAAACCTTCGGTTTGAGCTGCCCCATTATCGCGATATTGACCAAGCGCAAGAGGCCATTGCTGATTTGCAATGGCGGTTACTCAATCAAGATAATCACCCAATTGAGCTCACGCAAGACAGACTGATCAAAGAAGGGATTCAAATCGGCCGAGACTACGTGCTCGAGGTTAAAGCTTACAACCAAAATGGCGGTAAAGCGGCTGTGTTGAGCAAACCCCTTACCGGTCCAGACAACAGTGTCGAGCAAGCACTGCATTATTGGTACCAACAAGCCGATGCCGACACTAGGCAGAAATTTAAAGCCTTTATTAACCAGCAATAAAATCCAATAAAGGTGGTGGATTGATGGCAGCCATCAAGCACTCAAACCAGAATACTTGATGGCTTTTGGCTTAGTCGAGATAGCGGTAAAAAACCGTCGCTAGGGGTGGGAGGCGTAAACACAGCGATTGAGCTTGCCCATCTTGAGCGCTCACTTTGGTTGTCACCTCTGACAATACCGAGTAATCACTGCCGCCATAAACGGCATTATCCGAGTTTAGCAGCAACTGGTAACGCCCAGCCTTTGGCACCCCCAAGCAATATTGATCATGAGGTACAGGAGTGAAATTGGTAATAATCAACACGCGTTGTCCATCAAGTCCAATCCGCTCGTGAGCAATAATACTCGCCTGACTATCGTCTTGTTTACGCCACTCAAACCCTTGTGACTCTCGATCGTTTTGATAAAGTGCAGGGGTATTTTTATACACGTCGTTAAGTTCAGACACGAGACGCTGAATGCCCTGATGGCGATCAAATTGCAACAAAAACCACTGCAGTTGGTCATCGTGATTCCACTCGGCGGTTTGCCCGAGCTCATAACCCATAAAGTTGAGTTTTTTACCTGGCTGACCATACATATAGGCCAAGTAGGCTCTCAAGTTTGCCGTCTTTTGCCATTCATCACCTGGCATTTTGTCTAACAGGGCTCTTTTTCCGTGCACCACTTCATCATGAGACAGTGATAAAACGTAATTTTCACTGTGGGCGTAAATCAGTGGAAAGGTGATGTCGTGATGATGGTATTGTCGATAAATAGGCTCTTTTTGAATATAGTTGAGTGAATCATGCATCCAACCCATGTTCCACTTAAAACCAAAGCCCAAACCACCGTATTCCGTGGGCGCGGTCACACCAGGAAAAGCCGTCGACTCTTCTGCAATCGTCATGGCTTTGGGGAAATGGAGGTAAACTTGCTCGTTGACCCACCGGAAAAAATTGATCGCATCGTAGTTTTGATTGCCGCCGTCTTGATTGGCAATCCATTGGCCGTCTTCTCGGGAATAATCCAAATACAGCATTGAGGCAACGGCATCAACACGGATGCCATCGATATGATATTTATCTAGCCAGAACAGGACATTGGCCAACAAAAATCGCCTGACGTGTTCTTTGCCTAAGTCGTAAATAAAGGAGTTCCAATCCGGATGCCAACCGCGACGTGGGTCGGGGTCGTGAAATAACGGCGTGCCATCAAAGTTCGCTAAGCCGTGACCATCGGCTGGGAAATGAGCCGGTACCCAGTCCAAAATAACGCCAATGCCGGCTTGATGACACTGATCGACAAAGAATTTAAAGTCATCGGGTTTGCCGTAACGACTGGTGGGAGCAAATAATCCCACCGGTTGATACCCCCAAGAGCCATCAAAGGGGTATTCCGAAATCGGCATCAGTTCAATATGGGTATAGCCAAGAGAAACAACATAAGGGATCAGCTGCTCTGCTAACTCGCGATAGGTTAACACCTGGCCGTTTTCATGACGTTTCCACGAGCCTAAATGCACTTCATAAATCGATATGGGTTGCTGATGTAATGGCTTGTGTTGACGATTTTGCCAAGCAGTGTCTTGCCATTGATATTGGCTGTGATCATAAACAACAGAGGCGAAAGAAGGGTATTGCTCCGCATAATAGCCCCAAGGATCCGCTTTATGAGGGAGTCCAGTGCCATCAGGTCCCTTAATTTCAAACTTATAACGCGTCCCCTCTGGCAAGTTAGGGATAAAAATCCCCCACACACCGTAGTCTAGCTTTTGCATCGGACACAGTCGACCATCCCAGTGATTAAACTCTCCAATCACACTGACCGAAGAGGCGTGAGGGGCATAGACTAAAAAGCGCACCCCGGAAATCGACGCCTCACCTCGCTGTAAAGTCACACAGTGGCTGCCAAGCGCTTGCGCCATTTTATCGGCCTGGTGAAGTGTCTCAAAGGCGCAGTAAATATCGTGAAATTGATATGGGTCTTCAATCAGCCACTCTTGATCACCTTTTTGCGCGAGTAAGGTGTAGTATTGGTCAGTCAAATCTAATGAGGATTCAAGAGTAAAGACACCTTGGTCGCCAACAAGGGCGAACCGCTCATCACCTAAAGACAAAAAAACGCGCTCGGCTTCTGGTGACCACACTCGTAAAGCAACATTTTTATCGGACTGATACGGGCCTAAAAAACTGAAAGGATCAGCAAAATTTGCCGCTGACAATTGAGCAATAACTTGCTTGGTATGACGTGGATGACAATGCAAAGGACTCTCCCTGTTCACACGTTTGGAATCATTTATAATCGAATTATCGTGCCAATCTCATTTGATAGCAGGGCGACATAGCGGGTAAAAAACTCGATAAGCCATTGAAAAAATCACCATTTGAAAACCAAATACCCCCAAATTAGTGACTCGGTTATCAAGTTTTTTAGCGCTATCACTGACCGAATACGTATCAGATTGGTATTACTCTTTTTGTAAACGCTGAATTTCGATATTCTTACCTTGAAGGAAACCCAGTTTAAATGCAACTAATTGAGCTTTCTTGCTTGGTCAATTGTGACCGCTAACCTCTCTACCTGTTGATGGTTAAACAAGTCCTCGATAGTCACCGACAGTTTTCGGCGCCAATTGGGGTACTCCTCAACCGTACCGGGAATATTGACCGGTAACTCCATTCCTAACCAATCTTCTAACTGCACCGCCATCAAGGACGAAGAGCCCAGCGCCAAATGTTGATGCAGCGCTAAGGCTAGCGTGTCATCCATCGGCACATACCGCGCGTCGTGCCCAATGTGACTGGGTAAACGCTGATACCAATGCAAACTATTGAGGATACTTTGTTTATCAGCCAGTCTTTCATCGTACAATCGCTTTAGGATGTCAGGATCATCATACAGACCAAATTCTTGCCCCATTTTAAGATCGTGGCAATGCCAATACCCTGTCAACGTCGGCATATCATGGGTACACAAGGTCGCAATCGACTTAGGTTGATGATGCTCTGGGGACACGATTCCACCATCGTGTTTTGATTGCTCAAAGAAATAGACGATAAAAGCATAAATACCGGTATCGAGAAGCTGTTGTTTGATCTCTTCAGGCACCGTCCCCAATGCCTCGCCAATCACACTGCACTTCGCAAGGTGAGATTCTAGCGCTAACAAGCCGAGTAAATCTTCTACTGGGTTATTAACATAACCGCCTTGATCCGCTCCCCCCGTTCTGGGAATCCACCACAAACGCAGTAAACCTAAAATATGATCAATACGCAGCGCGCCGCAATCTTTCATATTTTCGCGTAACAAGGCAATAAAACTTTGATAACCATTTTGTTGTAGTTGCCGAGGATCCCACGGTGGCAAGCCCCAATTTTGACCTTTCGGTCCCAGGACATCTGGCGGAGCGCCGATACTGGCAGAAAGCACCAATTGCCCCTCATCAGCCCAGGTTTCACTGCCTGAGTCTGCCACACCAACGGCGAGATCGCGATACAACCCAATCTTCATCCCTAAGGCATTGGCTAAACCCTGCGCCTCATCGAGTTGCTGGGCTGCAACCCATTGTAAATATTTGAAGAAATCTACCTTTTCTTTATTATCCAACACAAAAGCTTGTGAACCTTTCGCGTGGAAATGGCGAAAAGCTTCATCAAATACGGGCCAACCCCATACGGTTTTATCGTCGTTTTGTTGTTGACAGTGAATGGCGTCAAATGTCGCTTGATGAGTTAAGCTTGCTCCCCCCTGCTCGACAAATTCGACAAAGTCTTGCCCACGCTGTGAGTGCGTCAGTAAATGTCGCTGTACAAAGTCTTGATACAGCAAAAACAACACCTCGAGTTTTAACTCACTCACCAAACGATAATCGACCCAATCACTTTGCCTTGCCTGTTCAATTTTGTGTTGAAACTCAGTACTGCCCACTCGCTCTTGCGCCGTTTCACAATGTGAAAATTCAGCAACGGAGGTCACATCGATATACAAGGTATTTAGCCAACGTCGTGACGATGGACTATAAGGACTGACGGCTTCAGGGTTGGCGGGAAAAAGCGCGTGTATTGGGTTTAAGCCGATAAAATCGGCCCCTCGTTGCGCCATTTCACTCACTAACAATTTTAGATCACCAAAATCGCCAATACCCCAGTTATGTTCACTGCGCAATGAGTATAACTGAACACTCGGACCCCATAATTTTTCCCCCGCCGCTAATGCCGGTGCTTGGTAGCACTGCTGAGGGACAATCGCCACTTGAACTTGATAAGGATGACGGCGACGCTTGCGAATCACCGTCAGTTGGTGATAACCACATTCCAGCTCAACGGGAAGGTGTATGAACAGTGCCCCCCCTTGTTTTCGCTCATCTCTTACGACCGCTGCTTGCAAGTAACCTTCAAAGCATTCACCTTTGCTTGATTTAAGCTGCCATTGAAAGTCACTGGGCCGAACGGTGACGCCAAGGTTTAAGGCAATTTCGACTGCCTCTCCTTGTTTAATCACCGTTAAAGGCGCAATAATATCTGGCTTATTGATTTTTTCAGCCGACAGACGCAGCGCATCTTCACTTCGCGTGTCATAGCCCAAGCAAGCCAATAAGTTTAACTGAACTTGACTATCAATGTCGGTCTCTTGCCCCCAAGCATTGATATATCGTTGCGATAAATTGGCTCTTTTTGCCAACTCAACAATCACTTCTTCACTGATTTTTTCTGCAGGTTCCATCAACAATCTCCTTGCTTATCGAGCGGCAACGTCCAAGTGCCAAATGCGTTCAACGTAATCTTGAATAGAGCGATCAGAGCTAAATTTCCCCATTCTTGCCGTGTTCAAGATAGCCGATTTGGCCCATCGCTCAGGTTGCAAGTACAGAGCATCGACCTCGCGTTGTGCTTTTTCATAAGCCGCAAAGTCTGCCAAACACAAATAGGGATCGCCGCCATCGAGCAAACTGTCATAGACAGCGCGCAATTTACCCGGTTCACCAGGCGTAAATTCGTCGCCCAATAACAAGTCCATCGAGGCTTTTAACAATTCATCGTTATGGTAATAATCAAAGGGGTTATAGCCTTGTTGACGCAGTTCAGACACTTCATCCACCGTTAAGCCAAAAATGAAGATGTGATCGTCACCCACTTCTTGTTGAATTTCGACATTCGCCCCATCTAGAGTGCCGATCGTTAAGGCGCCATTCAGTGACAGTTTCATATTCCCCGTCCCTGATGCCTCCTTACCTGCCGTCGAGATTTGTTCGGACAAATCCGCAGCCGGAATAATTAACTCGGCAATACTGACGCGATAATCGGGTATAAAGACCACTTTTAAGTGCTCACACACTTGTGGGTCGTTATTAATTTTTTCGGCAACCTTATTGATGGCAAAGATAATCTCTTTTGCAAGGTGGTACCCTGGCGCCGCTTTCGCGGCAAAGAAAAACACTCTTGGTGCCATGGTAAAACTGGCATCGTTTTTAAGGCGGTAATACAGCGATAAAATGTGTAATAAATTCAGGTGCTGGCGTTTGTACTCGTGCAGACGTTTAATTTGAACATCAAACAATGCGCTTGGGTCAATCTCGACATCGAGATGCGCTTTCACCCATTCGGCCAATTTGGCTTTATTATCCAGCTTGATGTCCATAAACGACTTTTGAAATTCTTTGTCGTCCGCTAGAGGCGTCAACTCTTGCAGTTGTTGCAAATGCTTAGGCCAGTTTTCACCGATGTGACTATCAATCAGAGCAGACAAGGCTGGATTACAAAATTTAAGCCAGCGCCTTGGTGTTATCCCGTTGGTGACATTGGTCAAGCGCTGAGGAAACATCAAATCGAACTCAGGAAACAAGTCTTTTTTTACCAGTGATGAGTGTAACTCTGCTACGCCGTTGACGGCATAAGACCCGACCACAGACAAGTTAGCCATGCGTACCATGCGATGGAACCCATCTTGGATAATCGACAGTTTTTGTTGCTTAGCCACATCACCAGGCCATTTTTTGCGAACTTCAATCAAGAATCTGTGGTTAATTTCGTAAATGATTTCCATGTGCCTTGGCAGCAGTTGCTGAATCAGTGCTTCATCCCAGGTTTCAAGGGCCTCAGGCAACAAGGTATGGTTCGTATAAGCAAAGGTCTTGCTACAAATCGCCCATGCCTCGTCCCACTCTAATTGGTATTGATCGACAAAAAGACGCATCAGCTCAGGGATGGCAATGGCTGGGTGGGTATCATTGAGCTGTACGGTGTGAAACTCTGGCAGTGATGCCAGTGAACGATTTTGGGCAAGGTGGCGTCTTAAAATGTCGTGAATCGAGGCCGCACTGTGAAAATATTGCTGCATCAGACGCAGCGTTTTGCCTTTTTGGTGGTTATCGTTTGGATAGAGCACCTTAGTGATATTGCCAGCGTCAATCAAAGCGTGCTGGGCTTCGAAATAGTTGCCATTATTGAAACTTTCCAGCGAAAAAGGCGCAACTGCTCGACACTCCCACAAACGCAAAGGATAAACCGAGTTATTTTGATACCCCACCACAGGTATGTCCCAAGGCATGGCTTTCACTTCCATCCCGGGCACCCAGCGACGGCGCTCTTTACCCGCCTCTTGATAAACCTCAACATGACCAAAAAAGCCTATGTTTTGCGCAATTTCTGGGCGGGCGATCTCCCACGGATACCCTTCAACCCCACACCAAGCATCCGGGGCTTCTTTTTGTCGCCCTTGTTCAAAAGACTGCTTAAATAAGCCGTACTCATAATGAAGGCCATAGCCTACGGTTGGGTACTCTAACGTTGCCAGCGAATCCATAAAACACGCGGCCAATCGTCCAAGGCCACCGTTGCCCAGTGAGGGGTCACGCTCATTTTCAAGTAAATCCACCAATGGCTGGCCAAGCTCACTCATCACTTGTTCAACTTGTTGGTAAACGCCCAGACTAATCAAGTTGTTACCCGTTAAACGCCCAATCAAGAATTCAAGAGACAGGTAGCTTAACTGCTTCGATTGAGTGATAACCGGATCCGTTTCAGTATTGAGCATGGTCAGTACCGTCTGTTCGGCCAATGCACTGCCCATCGCCAAGTACCAATTGCGGGGCGTCGCATTGTCTTGCGTTGTGGCATAGGTTGCGGATAAATGGCGAATAACGCTTTGCTTAAAGGCCTGTTGATCAAATGAAGCTTCTTGGGTTGTCATCTTAAATCTCTCTTTCCGTAGAGTGTGGATCTCTACTATGAGACGATTTTCATCTGGCTGCATCCTCCTCCTACATCTCATTTTAAGGCTGAGACAAAAGGCGTAGACAAAATTCCTGTTATACTGTGTTCAGTTGAGTATATTTTTGTGAAAGGATTGGCAATGAATGAAAGCAAAGGCGTAAAAAAAAGCCACGGTCAATTACCCTGGATACGGCACAAAAATCAATGCGCCACGTATCCACAAGAATGGCCTATTCGCCGCCGCTTAGACACCCTACTCCATCGCCATGACAGACATTACCAGTGCATTTTCATCGAGGCGCCAGCCGGCTTTGGCAAAACCGAACTGATGCGGCATTGGTATAATACTGTTGACAACAAAGGTTGGTTAACGCTTGATGTCGATGACAGTGATCCTCAGCGCCTGATCTATCATTTTTTAAAAGCCTGCTCTCTCGCCTGCCAACATCCCATGACCCGGTGTTTTGACTGGTTAGCCCAAGACAACGTCGAGCAAGCACTTGAAACGGCTCTTCTCATTTTACAAGACCAGCCCCGCCGCATGTATGTGTTTATTGATGATATCCATGAAGTGGCAAGCACGGATGCTTTCGCGATGTTATCGAAGTGGTTCAAGCCGTTGGCGTACTCAATCACACTGATCCTCAGTTCACGCCAAAAAATGCCTTTTGCCACCGCGAAACGCGTGCTCTCTAAGCAGGACGCATTAATCACTGCAACACAACTGGCACTGACTGAAGAAGAAGCACAACTCAGCGCACCCATAAGCGCAACACAAGCTGATGCATACATTGCTTATACCTCGGGCTGGCCTGCTTGTTTTCAACTGCTGTGCCAATCTTCAGAGCCAATCACCATCGACCCTCAAGATTTACCCTCTCTTGATCCCGACACAAAAAAGGGCGTTCTTCACTCGGCGATATACCAATACGTAACAGAAGAAGTCATTGCACCGCTGCCCTTAGACTTACAATCTGCCTTACTCGACTTGTCGCTGTTTGATACCGTCAACAACGCCTTACTTCACGCTTGGCCTTTTGAAACAAATATCGAGCACGCCGTTGAGCAATTGACCACACGCTTTCATTTACTCAGCCGTTCTCGTGACGGCCAACTGGGTATGCCGGCCGTATTAAAAGGCAGCTTAGCTCAACTAAGAAAGCAGCGTTTCAGTCAACAACAACAGGCATTAAGTCATCGGCAAGCCGTTGATACTTTTCTTGATTTACAAGACCACTCCGCCGCTTTACGGCATGCATTGGCAAGTCAAGAACTCACAATTTTAGAATCGATACTCAATCAGCACGGATGGCAACTGTTAAACAGTGGTCAAAGTGTATTGGTCGAACAGGCGCTCAATCAACTTCCTTACCCGCATATTCTGGCCCAACCGGAAATTACCGTCTTACAAGCTTGGGTTCATCAAGGGCACAGCCAATTTGGACAGGTTGAGCGCTGCCTCCTTGAGTCAGAGCAATATTGCACACAAAATAAGATCAATTGGTCGCGGTCGGCATCAGGCCGTTACTGTGCGTTATTAGCCCAAATTGCCATGAATCGACACCAGGCTGACAAAGGCAAGCGATTGGCCAAAGAAGCCTTAGATAACATCCCCGCCGATGACTATCGCAGCCAAATGCTAGCGACCTCTGTGCTCGGTGAGAGCAACTTAGTACAAGGGCATTTACTCCGGGCATTATCCTTAACACAGCAAAGTGAACGATTGGCCAGACGGCATCAAGGGCATCAACAAGTGCTTTGGTCTTTGATACAACAAAATGAAATTTACCTCGCTCAAGGACGTACTCAACACGCCTATCAGCATCAAGAGCGTTTATTTCAATTTGTTCAAGACTATCACCTGTCCAACCATTCCTTGCACGAGATGGTCATTCGTTTGCGAGTCAAGCTGCTTTGGCACTGGGGACGCTTCGATGAGGCCATGTCTTACTGCCAGCAACAACCATCAAATGATGGCGAACACGCCGCGTCACATGACCTCTATCGTCAAGCGTTAATGGCAATGATAATGTATGCCGATCCGATTAAAAAAAATTGCTTCATCGATTGGGATTCGCTCAGTGATACCTTAACAACGGGTGAATACCACCCCGATTGGGTTGCTCAAGCATCGTCTGCATTGATCTATCATTGGGTAGAGCGAGGCAACCAGCATGCGTTAGTCGATTGGCAGAAAAACCATTCCCTTCCCAATACCTTCTGCAACCACTTTGATCAATTACAAGGCAGAAATCACATTCGTGTCCTGCGTTTTCAAGCTCAGTTCAAACAAGCGATTCATTTGACTCACCAGCTCATCGATACCTGTCATCACCATCAACTAAATTTTGACTGCCAGCTCAATGAAATTCTCTTGGCCGCCTTATACGTTGACAATGGACAGAAAACCAAAGCCCGTGAAGTCCTCAGTCAAGTCTTACCCAAAGTGCAGTCAAGCGGAATCGTCACGGCTTTTTGTTTAGAATCATCCCGTCTGCTTGAACTGCTAAACGATTGGCAAGACGATGGCGCACGACACCCTTGGCCGAAACACCACTTGCAGTACCTGCAAAAAGCGATGCAACAAAGCCAATATTCAGAGCGAAATGCAGAAACCACATTATTTGCTCCCGCCTTTGTCGAACAACTCCTCCATCGCGAGACTGACGTGCCTGAATTTATTCGCACTAGCCCGCTCACACCGAGAGAATGGCAAGTACTTGGCTTTATTTGGCTCGGATTGAGCAACGAAGAAATTGCCTGCAAGATGGACGTGGCGTACACCACAATCAAGAGCCATATTCGCAACCTATACCAAAAACTTGCAATAAGCAGTCGCAAGCAAGCGAAACAAAAAGCACAAGCCTTGATGGATTTAATGCATTAGTGCCGTAGAGAGCGCAATGGGAAGGCAAAAAAAAGCCAATCGCAAAAAAGAGGCGATTGGCTATTATATGATGTGAACAAAGTCCGTTCACTAACAACGTCAGTTGGCTAGGTGACCCTCGGCTTAATTAGGGTCAATTTAATTAATGCATTTAGTGTGCCAACTTTTATATTCCATAAGTAATCGATAAATGCACTAAAAATGTGTGATTGATTCCAATTTACAATGAAACGTTGCATTATGCGAATTTCAATTTGCAAATATAAGCCTATTTTCATATTTTTGCAAAAAATCATTCCAAGGGCTGTATCGCCATTATATTGCGCGCGACTTTCGGTATAATCAGTCAAAAAGTCACATATGGGATTTTCATGTCAATACTCAAAACCGTGTTGAAAGGCATTGCTATGGGCGCTGCCGACGTCGTACCTGGTGTCTCAGGAGGAACGATTGCTTTTATAACGGGTATATACGATAAATTACTCGAAAGTATTCGCCGTATTAACCCCTCTTTGTGGCGTCTTTATCGTCAACAGGGATTTTCCGCGCTGTGGCAGAACATCAACGGGACGTTTCTGGTCGCTTTGTTTTCTGGCATATTGTTCAGCATTGCCACCTTAGCCAAAGGCATCTCTTGGCTCCTTAGCCACCATCCAATCCCCACTTGGTCATTCTTTTTTGGCTTAATTTTGGTGTCGGTTTATCACATGCTCACTCAAGTTGATAAAAAGCGATTTCATCATTTTGTGTTACTGTCTGTGGCTGTGGCTTTTGCCTATTTTATTACCGTACAAAACCCGATCGATTTATCTTTTAATTTAATGACGGTTTTCTTCGCCGGTATGATAGCAATCTGTGCCATGATACTACCCGGTATTTCTGGCAGCTTTATATTGTTGTTAATCGGGATGTACACTCCGATTTTATCGGCAATTAAAAGCGCGCAGTTCGAGGTGATTGGCATTTTTATCTTGGGTTGCATTACCGGCTTGTTGTGTTTTTCACATTTGTTATCTTGGCTGTTAAGGCAATATCGCCATGCCACAATGATGACCTTAACCGGGCTCATGATCGGTACATTACCTAAGATTTGGCCTTGGAAGGAAACCCTGACCTGGCGAATCAATTCACACGGTGAGAAGGTGCCTAACCAAGAGCACAACTTATCGCCTTGGCAATTTGAACAAACACTTCACCAAGACCCGCAAGTGTTGATGGCGGTAGTCATGGCTGCGCTTGCTATTGCTCTGGTTTTGGTATTAGAAAGAAAAACCCGCGCTTAACTCTCCTCTACAAGGCAAACACAAACGCTTTATGTTTGCCTATTTTCTGCATAAACGTCCTAAACAAATGATTTAGAGCAAACAAAGCTGCTAAATATCAACAAAAACTAGACACAAAATAATACCAAGTTAGTATATGACCCCTCAGTTCTTCACGAGCTGAGGCGGTCACAACCACCTTGTGTTTTTCGCACGGAAAAACCGACTTTTTCAACCTGGCGTATCACTTAAGTTCACTATGAAGGAATCATAGTGAGTGAAAGAAAACATCAGGACGTGAAAATCGGTCGCGAATCAACTTGTGTGGCGATTTCAATGCCAATTCACCTTGGCCTGGCGGTGCCCGTTTTTAGGCACTGACCGATAACATTGAGATCAACTACTACGGTCACACTATCACCTAAATATTGCAGGAACAAAATATGCAACCAAACACTCTCGTTGCTCGATTTTTAAATGGCAACTTAGTGCTTCAAATCTTAGCCGGTATTGTACTTGGCTTTATCGCCTCCATTGCAACCCCTGGGTTCGCTCAAGACATCGGTTTACTCGGCTCTCTTTTTGTCGGTGCCCTCAAAGCTGTCGCGCCCATTTTGGTTTTTCTACTCGTTGTCGCTTCTATTGCTCAGCAAGGTCAAGGCAGTCAAACTCAAATGCGCCCTATCGTCTTACTGTATTTAGTCGGAACGGCTTTGGCCGCTTTTGTCGCGGTTATTATGAGTTTTCTCTTCCCTACTACGCTAACCTTGGTCGAAAGTGCTCAAGGGGCGACACCGCCAAGCGGCATTGCAGAGATCATGAAAACCCTCTTGTTTAACGTGGTCGACAACCCTGTACGCGCTTTGGTTAATGCCAACTATATCGGTATTTTGGCATGGGCAATTGGTTTTGGCTTAGTCCTACGACAAGCCGGAGAAACCACGAAAACGCTACTACATGATTTCAGTCATGGCGTTTCTCAGATCGTAAAATTTATTATCCGCTTAGCTCCTTTTGGTATTTTTGGCTTAGTGGCTTCAACCATGGCCACGACAGGTTTCTCAGCTTTAGCCAGCTATGCTCACTTACTGGCGGTTTTGCTCTGCTCTATGCTGATTATTGCCTTGATCGTCAACCCTGCTATCGTGTGGCTGAAAACACAGCGCAATCCCTACCCCTTGGTATTTAAGTGTTTACGCGAAAGTGGTGTCACGGCATTTTTCACTCGCTCTAGCGCGGCGAATATCCCTGTCAATATGGCGCTTTGTGAAAAGCTTAATCTTGATGAAGACACCTATTCGGTATCAATCCCGCTCGGCGCAACGATTAATATGGCCGGTGCGGCGATCACCATCACCACACTGACCCTGGCAGCCGTTCATACCATGGGCATAGAAATCGATATCGCAACAGCTCTGTTACTTAGTATCGTTTCTGCGGTCTCTGCGTGTGGCGCGTCAGGCGTTGCCGGTGGTTCACTGTTATTAATCCCTCTGGCGTGCAGCTTGTTTGGCATTTCTAATGATGTGGCAATGCAGGTCGTTGGGGTTGGCTTTATCATTGGGGTTATCCAAGATTCTGCCGAGACGGCTCTCAACAGTTCAACCGATGTGGTCTTTACAGCAGCCGCGTGCCAATCTAAACAAGACGCTTAATCTCAAATCAACGCCCCAAACCTATCTTTTGGGGCGTTTACCCACAGCCAAAACGGATATTGCACTTACTGAAAAGGTTTTGAAAAATCTAAAGTATTGTCCTGATTGCCATCCTCCGCGCGCGCTTCTGCTCCAGCGTTATCATCATTCAAGGCTTTTTCTTCCTGCGGGTTCTCTTTGTGCTCATTGTTCAATGGGGCTTGTGCATTCTCTGATCCGTCATATTGGTCTGACTCAACGGATTGCTCGGAAGGAAAATAACTAGGTCGTGAATACACCTTGTTGAGTGCTTTGATGATGGTATGTTTGCCAACATGGCCTGAATTGATTTTGTTAATCAGAGGATTCGCAATCGCTTGTAAACCTACAACGGTATCAACCCCTATGGTTGTTGCCACCTTATCTCGTGATGAGCGCGCTTTTTCATAACCAAAATGGCACGCGAGATAAAGCCAGACATAAGCCAAAGCATTACCGACAGGCCCACTTCCATACCATGCCATCCCTGCGTGATACATGGCCGCTGGGTAACCTTGCTCTGCCGCCCTTTCAAACCAATAGGCACCTTTAATTTTACTCGGCGCAGTACCTATCCCGTGAATATAACAATCACCCAAACCGACCATGGCTTGCGCGCTGTTTAACAGACTGGCTTTTTGATACCAAGATAAAGCCGATTCGCCTTCCCCCTCTTGCTCTTTATACTCATCGGCCAGATACAACATTGCATCCAAAGACCCTTTTTCGGCCGCGCGATGGATAAAACTCAGTCCTTTCGTCGAGTTTTTTTCTATGCCTTTGCCCTCGATATACGCCTTACCTGCTTTAAACAGAGAGTCAATATCTCCTTGATGCAGACCGGCAACCGCATAGCGCCAGAAGTTAGCCTTTTCTTTTAAAACAATGTCATCGTTAAACTTTTGACTTAAGCGAATAAATCCATACATGCCCATTTCGTTGTCTTTTAACGCCGCTTGCTCGTACCAATAGAGGGCTTGTTTAACATTATTTCTTTCTGACTCTTTGGCCAGAAACAACATGGTTGGAACGTGGCCAGACTCCGCTTTAAACTGGCGATCTTTCTTTTCTTGCTCTTTGGCTTTTAACATGGCATTTCGATAAGCCGCGGCCTGCTTTTTGCGTTCAGCCTCTAATCGTTGACGACGTAACACCATAGAAATCAGCCAGATAATAATGACCACCAAAGCCAATAACGTCGCGCCAATCGCCATTGTTATCGCGCTCATAAGTTTATATCCATTCCTTTATTCTCGCTTTTATATCGACCAATGTTATTCATACTAAACCTATTTTACAGACAAAAGTATTTTGCTGGGTTTTTATTTATCTCAATAATCAAAGATATTTTTGTATAACGTGCTCAAAAAAATCACTTTTTTCCCTTGTTTTCACCAAAGCGGTGTAATATTGATCAATCGTTTCAGTGGCGATGGACCGCCACTCCCGTTTCGTCAACTTAAAAGGGACCGCTATGACTCTCCAACACACGACTTGTTGCTCGCCTTTCCCACTAGGTGCGACCCTGTTAAAAGGCGGATGCCAATTTTCTGTCTACGCTCCTTTTCACTCTAAGATTCAATTAGCACTTTTTGATGATGAATCAAATAGCTATAACATCATTGAGTTGCCTTACCAAGAGGCAGGAATTCGCTATGGATTCGTTGCTGATGTCGTGGCAGGGCAAAGGTATGGCTACCTGATCGAAGTGGACGGCGAGCCGTTATTGATTTCTGACCCTTATGCGAAAAGCATTGATGCGCCGCTGAGTTATGAGCCCCCTTTTAATGCGAAAACCAGTTTTACTATTGCCAAAAGCGTGGTTATTGATAATGCATTTGATTGGCAAGACACTACGCCGCTGGCATTACCAAGAGAATCCGTGATTATCTGTGAAGCGCATGTCAAGGGGCTCACTCAGCAAAACCGCAAAGTGGCAAAGTCGCACAGAGGAACCTATTTAGGCTTAGTCGACCCTGCTATGCTGGAGTTTTACAAACAACAAAATATCAATACGTTACAATTACTTCCCGTCGCAGCTTGCATGCCGGAGCCACACTTACTCGCCCAACAAAAGGTCAATTACTGGGGGTACAATCCCTATTTATTTATGGCGCCCGATCCAAGATTTGCTATTAATGATCCGGTCTCTGAGCTTAAAACCACCATTCGAGAGCTGCATAAAAACGGCATTCAAGTCATCCTTGATGTCGTGTTTAATCACACGGCTGAAGGAGGTGATGACGATGTTATTTTTAATCTGCGCGGACTCAATCCAACGTATTACATTCAATATGGTGACCATTACGCCAACTTCACAGGCTGTGGCAATACGCTCGACCTTACCCACCAGCCAACCTTAAACTTAGTAATGGACTCCTTGCGTTATTGGGTAGAAGAATTCCACGTCGATGGGTTTCGCTTTGATCTGGCGGCCACTTTGGGAAGAGAGGGTGAACAGTTCAATCCGCAAAGTGGCTTTTTTAAAGCCGTCGCTCAAGACCCGGTTCTCAAGAAAACGTTACTGATCGCTGAACCTTGGGATATCGGGCCAAATGGTTATCAGGTCGGCAACTTTCCCTATGGTTGGAACGAGTGCAACGATAAATTGCGCGATGTCTCCAGAAGCCTTTGGCGTGGGGATGACGGTTTTATGCAAGACTTTACCACTCGCTTGATGGGATCGCGTGATTTATACCAAGCCATTGATTGGCCACATCGGTTGACCGTCAACTACATTACCTATCACGATGGGTTTACCCTACAAGATCTGGTCAGTTATCAAGACAAACACAATGACGCCAACGGCGAGGAAAACCGCGACGGCCACGGTGATAACCGATCTGCGAACTACGGCGTAGAAGGCCCAAGTAAAGACAAAAAGATCATCGCGATTCGCGAGCGTAAAAAACGCAACTTAAGCGCCAGTGTGCTGTTTGCCTTCGGGATCCCCCATGTCTTAGCCGCCGATCTTTTATCTCATTCACAGCAAGGAAATAATAACGCCTATTGCCAAGACAACGAGATCAGCTGGATCGACTGGGATCTCAATACCAGCAAGACATCTTTTCAGCACTGGCTAGCAACATTATTTTCATACCGACAATCTATCATGGCCAACTTTGTTGCGGCCTTTAGTGGAGAAAGCCGCAACAAAAACCGCGTGGCATGGTATCGCCCTGAAGGAGGCGAAATGTCGATGGACGACTGGCATCACTGCCGAGCGTTGCTATTGCATCTAGGTATTGGCAAAGACGGAGAAGAGTTGCTGTATTTACTCAACACCTCAGACCAAGAGTTGACCTTTTCCTTGCCTTTAGCCAGTTTGAGTGCTGCCAGTCTCATTTGCAACACAGCCAATGGCGAAGTAGGACCTAAGAAAATCTCTGCTAAAAAAAGGCGTGTTAAAGCAGACAGTATGCAAATTATTCACCTTAGGTCACCAAAGGTGTAGCCTCGCGTTATTCTTATACGATTTACTGTATTCTAATTGATTTTTAACACGTTTCTGACTTGTCAGCAGTGATGTTTTGACAAGTCAAAACGGGGATTTAGCTAGCCTAGTGATTTAATATCAACGATGAGGTCACTATGAAATTAGCGGTAATGGCTCCCCTGTTAGGTGGGCTTTTAATCTCGACAAACGCATTGGCGGAGACGCCGAGTAAAGATAAAGATGAAGGGTTAACCGGAAGCGCTAAACTGGGTTTTATTTACTCAAAATCCGATGATACCTCTTCTTCTCTTAACAGTAGCGGCGCACTGCAGTACAAAAAAAACAAAATCACCCATGCCTTATCCGCGAGCTCTTACTACACCAATTCCAGTGATGATGACGACGGGGTCAATAAATACACCCTTGATTACAAAGTCTCTTACACCTTTTATGAAGAGTATGCGACCTACCTTTCAAACCAATATAAGCATTCTCAATACGGTACGTATCGCCACGTTTACGACATTACTATGGGTATTCAAAACGACTTGGTTGACTCTGAAACCGCAACCTTAACCGTCGGTGGTGGTCCGGGTTATCGTTATTCAAAACGCCAAGCAAACGATGATGATTACCCAAATCAGGAAGAAAACGATTTGATCCTCAATGCCTTTATCTTGGGCAGTAAAGAGATTTCGAAATCTCTCTCGGTCGGTGGTAGTGCGGATGTAGATTACGGTCAATCAAACACAGAGTATACGCTGGGTGCAAATTTAACCAATAAATTGGTCGATGACGTCTCATTAATCCTCGATACTCAGTATATTTACAACACTGAGGTTTCTGATGATGATAACCATGATGAAATCTACAGCACTGTTAGTATTTCTTATGCTTTCTAATTGCTAAGCTCAGTGGTCATTTAAGCTTTAGGGCAATCCTCGATGAGGGGTTGCCCTAACAAGCACGTTGGTCTGATTGATTTTTAACCTCACCTCTTTTACATCAGCGCGATACATGCGCACTTTTCCCCTATCTTGCCAGGGCTTATGTCACGGCAGACTGTCATTATATTATTGCTCCTTTAACATCAATGATGTGATTACATTTTAATGCTTTTTCGCTAGTATCAATGATTCTCTTAGCCTCTCACCTTACGTTCTAGGATCATTAATGCTTAAGCGATTTGAAAAACTGACTTCCCCTTTTCCCAAGCGACAAGCAACCACCCCACCGTCTGGGTTGTTTGCCTTTTGTCGACACTACACCCGCGGTTTTGAAAAGCCTTTAGCCATCATGACACTCATGGCGACCTTTATTGCCATTATTGAGGTGAGTCTGTTTAGCGCCATGGGCCAGTTAGTCGACTGGCTGAGCACCAGTGACCCAGCCACCTTCTGGCAGGAAAATCAGACCTATTTGATTGGGTTTACTCTGTTACTGGTTATTGTGATGCCCATAGTCATCTTTTTTTATTCGATGCTGATTCATCAAACTTTGCTTGGTAACTATCCCATGTCAATTCGCTGGCTGGCACACCGCTATTTACTCAAACAGAGCGTCAGTTTTTATCAAAATGATTTTGCCGGACGCGTAGCGACCAAAGTCATGCAAACGTCTTTAGCAGTCAGAGAAGCCGTAATGAAAACCTTAGACGTTTTTGTCTATGTGTTGGTGTATTTTACCAGTATGCTCGTCATATTAGCTCACGCGGATTGGCGCTTGATGTTGCCGATGTTAGCCTGGCTAGTGACCTATATTGGGGTACAACTCTACTTTGTTCCGAAATTAAAAAAAGTGTCTTCTAAACAGGCAGATGCGCGTTCAACCATGACAGGACGCATCGTCGATAGCTACACCAATATCCAAACGGTCAAACTCTTTTCACACAGTCAACGAGAAACCGAATATGCCAAACAAGGTATGCAGGGCTTTCTTGACACCGTCCACGCGCAGATGCGCTTGGTCACTGGCTTTGACACCATTGTACAGATCAGTAACTACCTATTGGTTTTCTTTGTCTCCGCGTTGTCGATTTACCTGTGGATGAATGAAGCGATTTCGGTAGGCGCTATTGCGATCGCCGTCAGTTTGGCATTAAGAATCAATGGTATGTCTCGCTGGATCATGTGGGAAGTGAGTATGTTATTTGAAAATATCGGCACGGTGATGGACGGAATACGAACCTTATCTAAGCCCATTGATATTGAAGATAACCACAATGCGACCCAGCTTAAGGTGAGCTCTGGCGAGATTCAATTTAAGAATATTAACTTTAACTATGGCGAAGAAAAACCCGTCATTCAAAACCTCAATCTGTCGATCAAGCCTGGGGAGAAAATTGGCGTCGTGGGTCGCTCTGGCGCGGGAAAATCAACGCTCGTCAATCTGTTACTGCGCTTTCACGATATTCAGCAAGGAGACATCACCATTGATGGCCAATCTATCCGCACCATTTCACAAGACTCATTGCGAGCCCATATTGGTATGGTGACACAGGATACATCGCTACTGCATCGTTCGATCCGCGACAATATTCTCTACGGCCGCCCGGAGGCCAGCGAAGCAGAGTTGCAACAGGCGACAATACAAGCCCATGCCAATGAGTTTATTGATGACTTAACTGACCCCTTTGGCCAACGCGGCTTTGATGCTCAAGTCGGTGAACGAGGTGTCAAACTGTCGGGTGGACAGCGACAACGCATTGCCATTGCCAGAGTATTATTGAAAAACGCTCCTATCTTGGTCTTAGATGAGGCGACCTCTGCACTCGATTCTGAAGTCGAAGCGGCAATACAAGAGAGTCTGAACCAATTGATGGATGGTAAAACCGTAATTGCCATTGCCCACCGACTGTCCACCATTGCCGCCATGGACAAATTAATCGTACTCGACAAAGGTCAAATTGTAGAGCAAGGCACACACTCAGAGTTGTTAGCGCAAGAAGGAATTTATGCCCATCTTTGGCGCCATCAGACTGGCGGCTTTTTAGGTCAAACCCCAGAAGAGTAATATTGCTAGGCACGCTTAAGGTTCTTACTGGCTTGATTAAGTGTGCTTGGCGTAGATAATACTTGCCATTGATAAAATAAGATGAAGAAAGAGGTCTAATGAACAAAAGCATCGTCACCAATATCATTGCCATTACCGTCTGGGGCTTAGGCTATTTGACTCATCAGCCCTATTTAACTTATGCGGGATTATTTGCTTTTTCTGGCGCTGTCACAAACTGGCTTGCCATACACATGCTGTTTGAAAAAGTCCCGGGGCTGTATGGCTCAGGGGTTATTTTAACGCGTTTCGAAGAGTTTAAAACGGCGATTAAAACGTTATTAATGGAGCAATTTTTCAATCAAGAGCAATTAGAAAAGGCCATGAGTCAAACTCAGGGAAGTGACCTTATCGACTTTGAGCCGATCCTTAACAAGATCGATTTCGAACCGACTTTTCACGACCTCGTCGATGTCATTGAAGCCTCATCGTTTGGCGGTATGCTGGGTATGCTAGGAGGCAAAGAAGCCTTACTACCTTTAAAAGAACCATTCATTGATAAAATGCAAGTCGCCGTTGTTGAGCTGAGCCAACAACCTCAGGTTCAAGACGCGATACAAACGCAATTACAGCAACCTTTCGTCTCTGAAAAAGCATTAAGTAAAGTGGAAATGCTCATCGATCAGCGATTGGCAGAACTGACCCCACAAATGGTCAAACAGATGGTACAAGACTTAATAAAACAACACTTAGGTTGGCTCGTTGTCTGGGGCGGCGTGTTTGGCGGCCTTATTGGGTTGTTATCCAAATTAGTGATGACGATGTAACCGTTCTGTAGGTACGACAACAATCACGAATACCAGCCTGTGCCCGTCACAGGCTATTTTCATTCTAAGGCTGAAGTTGCTTGAAATTTAAGCGCGGTGTTGCTGATGGGCTCGAGGGAGAGTGGGATTCTCCAATCATTTTGGCGTGATTGCACACTCGACAAAAACACTGTGGTTCTAACTGATAATAATGCTGCCCCGAGATACACTTCGCCACGGTTGATGTCATTGACCAAATTCGTTGCACCAAAGAAGCGTCTTCAACAGCGTGACAACGCGTCATGATAACTTTGTGCGCCGTTTTCTTATCGCACACAGGGCAGTACATATCTGGCATAATTTCCTCTTAGCCTAAGGTTGAACATTTTTCGAGCTAAGCTAGCAAAATAATTCAATTCTCGAGTAAAAAATGAGACATGCTTAACATTATGTAACTTTAGATTGCAAACTTACAAAACTTTACTTTGTGCTAACAAAAATGCCCAGTGCAAAAACACTGGGCATGAGATCACAGGGTACACCGCAATGAGGTTACCTTTTACTTATTCAAGGTCGACCAATTTCTTTTCAAACTCTTGAAATTGAGTCTCAACATGGCTTTCTGGTTTACCCGTTAACAGGCTCACTAATACGATTGAAATCGATGAGAAGACGAAACCTGGTAAGATTTCATACAAATCAAACCAACCGCCTGAGAGCTGTTTCCAGACCACTATGGTGACACCACCAACAATAATACCGGCCAATGCGCCATTGCGATTCATCTTAGACCAGAACAAGCTGAGTAAAATAGCAGGGCCAAAAGCCGCGCCAAAACCAGCCCAAGCGTAAGAAACCAGTCCAAGTACCGAGCTATCAGGGTTTAAAGCCAATACCAAAGCGAGGAGAGAAATGCCTAATACCCCCACACGGCCAACTTTAACAATGTCTTCTGATGACGCGTCTTTTTTGATTACTTGCTTATAAAAATCTTCAGCCAGTGCAGAAGAAGAAACCAATAGCTGAGAATCCGCTGTACTCATAATCGCAGCAAGGATGGCTGCTAATAAAATACCTGCAATGACAGGGTTAAACGCCGCATTCACCAGCAACATAAAGATTTTTTCACCGTCTTCGAGCGAAGTTCCGGGATGGGTTGTGACGTACACTAAGCCAACCAGACCGATGGCGAGCGCCCCAATCATAGAAAGGATAGTCCACACTACCGCAATGCGTCGCGCCGTGGTCAAATCTTTATTAGAACGAGTCGCTTGGAAACGCGCCAGGATATGAGGTTGGCCAAAGTAACCTAAGCCCCAAGCCATCAAAGAGACTATCGCTATCCAACTTAATGGCTCCCCTTTCACATCATTCCACACAGACAATAAATGAGGGTTAATGGCTTCAAGGTTGTTAACAAGCTCTGTGGTACCGCTTTCCATCATCACGACGGGGACAAAAACCAACGCAGCTGCCATGAGTAAACCTTGGACTAAATCGGTCCATGCCACAGCAAGAAACCCGCCAAACAAGGTGTAAGAGACCACACAGACAGTACCGATGATAACGGCGGTGGTGTAATCCAAACCAAAGACTGTTTCAAATAACTTACCACCAGCCACTAATCCTGAGCTCGTGTAGAAAAGGAAGAAGAGCAAAATGAATAACGATGAGATCACTTGGATCAATTTCGACTTATCGTTGAAACGGCGTGACAAGTACTCAGGTAAGGTCAAAGCATCCGTTTGGATGCTAAACGTTCTCAATCGTTTGGCACAAATAAGCCAGTTGAGCCAGGTCCCCATCAACAAGCCACCACCTAACCAAACCGCTTCAATGCCAGACGCGTAAGCAAAGCCGGGCAAGCCGAGCAGCAGCCAACCACTCATGTCCGATGCGCCAGCGGAAAGCGCCGCAGGCCATGGGCCTAAGGTTCTGCCTCCGAGGAAGTAGTCTGAAGAGTTTGACGTTCGTTTGTACGCAATAACGCCAATTGCCAACATCAAAATAAGATAGGCAAGAAACGTACTTGTTATTGCGAAACTATTTTCGATCATGTGATATCCTCACTTGAAATAAGCCTTCCATGACCCTTTGACTTTCGTCAAAGGGCTAGAATATTCGAGTTAATGCGCCTCATTACCAAGCTCTAGTAACGTCGCATTGCCCCCGACGGCCGTTATATTTATTGTACGTGTGCGCTCGGTAATAAAGCGCAGCACAAGGTTGGGATCCTGCGCGGTCGGTAACGCAACAAAATCCGTTTCTGACACCATGCTGATGATCGCCCCATCGCGCTGAGCCAATGTTAGGTTGAGTGTTTGCTCGACGTCTGCAGTGCCGACATAAGCAAAACCTCTTATGTCCATCGCCAACAATGGCTGTAACGCATCATAAGGCGTTAACTGGACAACATTGGGTGTCAGATTGTTCAACTCATTTAATGCTTCAGTCATAATGGTATTGAATACTTCATTATCTGAACAAAAAATGATGGTATTTCCCGCTAAAAGCGAACTGGTCACTATAGCAAAAATCGCCTGTAATGCCGAGGGGGTATCGGTGTCCTTTGACATTGCGATGACACACACACCACGCCCTGAGCTGTACAACTCATTGGTTTCCCCGGTTGGCCCAGGCATATTCTCAACCTTATTGACCCAAGCTAAGCTGTGCTTTAACTGATAACGCATCGCCTTGGCAAGATCCGGGTAGCGGCCAAATAAAAAGCGCTCAAGAGAAAGTAAGTACTGACGTTTAAAGTCAACATCACTTTGGTTCCACTGTGGCCAAGCGTGATTGGCATCGGTAAAGTAGGTAACTTGATGACTCATTGTTGCTCTCCTTGTTTTGCCATTACTAAGCGCGTTTGACTAAATCGATACAAATAATGTGGCCCACCGGCTTTCGGCCCAGTTCCTGACAGCCCTTGTCCACCAAAAGGCTGAACCCCTACCACGGCACCGACTTGATCGCGATTGATATAGCAGTTTCCCACCCGCGCGTGTTTTTCAATCCAGCGATACGTGGTTTCATTGCGGCTGTGGATACCAAAGGTCAACCCAAATTTGGTATTATTGATGCTATCGACAACTTGGGCTAACTGATGCGAACGGTAACGAACAATGTGTAAAATAGGGCCAAAGTGTTCTTCGGTTAAGACAGAGATATCGTCAATTTCAAACGCCGATGGCGCAACGAAAAAGCCACGTTCACACTCAGGCAGCAATGGCGTTTTAGCAATCAAGGTGTGACTTTGCGTCATATTGTCAATGTGAGCGATCAATTTACTCTTGGCGACTTGGTCGATGACAGGCCCCACATCGGTGGCGTGTAAATAGGGCAGCCCTACCCGCAACTCTTTCATCGCCCCTTTGATTAATTCGATAATCCTATCGGCGACGTCTTCTTGTAAAAATAATACCCTCAATGCTGAGCAGCGCTGCCCCGCAGAGGCAAAGGCCGAACGCATGACATCGCGTACCACTTGCTCAGGCAGTGCCGTGCTGTCGACGATCATCGCATTCTGCCCACCGGTTTCAGCAATAAAAGGGACTGGAGTACTGTTGCGCTTCGCCAACGTCGTATTGATGCGCTGAGCCGTAGGTGTTGAACCAGTAAATGCAACACCAGCAATGGCGGGGTGAGAAGTCAGCGCTGGCCCTAACTCCGACCCGCGACCCGGCAATAATTGAATCACACTTGGCGGAAATCCCGCTTCTAACATGAGTTCAACTGCGCGAGCGGCGATTAAACTGGTTTGCTCGGCAGGCTTAGCAATCACAGTATTGCCCACTGCTAAGGCTGCGGTGATCTGACCGAGAAAAATGGCCAAAGGAAAGTTCCACGGGCTGATACAAACAAAAACACCACGTCCTTCACGAAGGGTATGGTAATCTTCCCCATCAAAACCGGTCACCGAATGCGAAGAATAGCTTTCTGCTTGCATGGCGTAATAGCGACAAAAATCCACCGCCTCGCGGACTTCATCAATCCCATCGTGTATGGTTTTTCCCGCTTCTTGATGACAAATTGCGACCAACTGCGCTTTATTCTCTTCCAATTTGTCGGCAAAAACGCGTAATAGCCTGGCGCGCTTACTCACTGGCTGAGCATTCCAATCGCAAAAAGCCGCCTGACTCGATTCAATGGCAACGGAAACATGATCAAGGTTAGCCTCAATAACACGACCGACTTCTATGGTTTTATCGTAAGGAGAATAAATCACGGTTGGACTCGCATTTTCCTTGATCATGCTTTCATAAGTAAATAGGCCATTGATCATCGGAAAAGCGTGCCATTTTCGATCTAAGTAACCCTTGACCTGCTGCTCAAAAGGTAAACACTCACTATCAACATTAATATTGACACCGCTGGAGTTTTTTCTCTCTTGGAAAATAGCTAATGGCAAATTGATCTGGTGATTGTGATAGGTTGAGTGTCGCTGCAATCCATCGACAGGGTGCTCGGTCAATTGCTCAACAGGGCAGTCGGCATCGACTAAACGATGAACGAAAGAACTGTTGGCGCCATTTTCCAGCAGTCGGCGAACCAAGTATGGCAACAAATCCTCGTGGCTGCCAACAGGGGCGTAGATCCTCACGCTTTGTTGATGATGCTTTTTAGCGTGCTCGTGTAACGCCTCCCCCATACCGTGTAAGCGTTGAAACTCATAATCTCGATGCTCTGCCATGACAGAAATTGCTGACACGGTATGCGCATTATGACTGGCAAATTGAGGGAATATATGACCTCTGACACTCTCGCCCAGTAAAAACCGAGCACAGGCCAAATACGCCACATCCGTTGATTCTTTGCGGGTGTACACCGGGTAATTTTGATACCCACCTTGTTGAGACCATTTGATTTCACTATCCCAATACGCTCCCTTTACCAAACGAACTGGAATGATATCTCCTTGATCCATCGCCAATTTAGTTAACCAAGCCAGCACCGCCAGAGCGCGTTTTGAATACGCCTGAACGACAAGGCCAAACTTGCCCCACCCTTTAACGCTAGAATGACGATAAAGTTTGGCAAACAGCTTGAGCGAAAGCTCTAAACGATCCGCTTCTTCGGCATCAATGGTGATGGCAACATCGTGCTCTCTTGCCGTTTCGAGTAGCTCAACCACTGATTGGTAAAGCTCAGTGAGTACTCGCTCTTGGTTAGCCGCTTCATAGCGAGGGTGTAAAGCAGACAGTTTGATAGAGACCGAAGGCGCATGCAGGCCAGTTTGTCCTGCTTCGGCAAGACCAACGGCTTTAATGGCGTGTAAATAATCTTGAAAATAGCTCTGGGCATCATCGTTGGTGAGCGCGGCTTCACCGAGCATGTCGTAAGAGTAAGTATACCCCTTGCTTTGATATTCGCGCCCATTTTTCTGTGCTTCTTGAATACTTCGACCAAGTACAAACTGGTGTCCCATCAACTTCATGGCTTGATACATGGCTTGTCTAACAACGGGTTCAGATAACTTATTGGCAAGGCGATTTAACGCTTGTGTAGGACTATTGATTTTTCGACTCTCGATACCGATAACTTTTCCCGTCAGCATCAACCCCCAAGTCGACGCGTTGACGAACACTGAATCAGAGTGCTTCAAATGCGACTTCCAATCCGCGACGGTCAATTTGTCTTTTATTAACGCATCGACAGTGGCTTTATCGGGAATACGCATTAACGCTTCCGCCAAACACATCAGTAAGATCCCCTCTTGGGTATCTAGGCTGTATTCCAGTAATAAAGCATCCACCATTTGCAATGCTTTTTTGTCGGCACGCACAGACTTGATCAATCGCGACGTTTGCTCAGTCATGAGCGCTTTTTCAGTCTCACTCGCCTTGGCAAAAGGCAGTAACTGCTCTATCCAACTCGATTCATCCACTTGATATAAAGGGGAAATAAACGACCATATTTCCTCTTTAGATTGAGCAAAAAACTCAGGTTTAAAGACCTCATTAGCAATCAACACAGGGCGTCCTCCATTCAACATTACTGACCGAAATCAACTTTCGCTCCCAGGTGCATAACCACGTCACTCCATTGTGAGCTAGGCTTATATTTCCCAGTGTAGATTGAGACGCCAATGTTTACTTGCGAAATACTCGTGTCTTTTTGTCAAAAGCTCTGATTATTAACACTGTCAATACATGCCAGTAACACGATTGGTCAAAAGACACAACTATCCGT
Organism: Vibrio sp. HB236076; assembly: GCF_040957575.1. NCBI lineage: Bacteria > Pseudomonadati > Pseudomonadota > Gammaproteobacteria > Vibrionales > Vibrionaceae > Vibrio > Vibrio sp. HB236076. The sequence goes on along the minus strand of NZ_CP162602.1, from coordinate 332,312 downwards.
AACGCTTTTTAAATGCGGAGGGTGAGAGCCCTTGTAGGCGAGTAAAAGTATGGGTAAAAGTACTTTGACTAGAAAACCCTGTCATGCCAGCGACCTGGCCAAGGGATAAATGACCTTGCTTAATTAACTCACAAGCGTGTTCAACGCGTTTGATCAAAACGTATTGATGAGGGGTCAGTGACATCTTTTCTTTAAATAATCGATAAAACTGGCTTTCACCGAGAAACACACATCCAGCTAATTGCGCGACACTAATACGGCGAGCAATGTGCGTGTCTATGTATTGATCCAGCAAGTCGATATTTAACCTCGACCGTCGATCCCCAGTCGATAGCCCAGTGATATGCGTATGCATCAAAGCAACGAGAGTATCGTGACACGCTCGGCTCAATAGTACGTCATCAGGGTATTGGTTCATCTCAAAGACCAACATTTCAATGATCTTCTTTAGGCGTTGATCCAGTTGAAAGTATACATGTGAAGTCGCTATCTCATTGATCTTATCTAAAAAAATGGGATCAGAATGGCTTGGAGAGGGCAAGTTTAAGACCAAAATATCCGGCGAAGATTGAAAACCGCCAAAAGCATGATCATGGCGAGAGCTGACAATACAACCTTGGCCAGGATTTAATACACTACCACAGCCAAGAATATCAAATTCTGCCTGTCCTTGAAGACCGATCACCACCTGCGGGTGCTCATGCTGATGACTCGCCATGGTCGAAGGCAAAGTCAGGATCTCGGCAGGTTTTAAATTGTATTGACTCAATTCAACAACACGACTCGACACTTTCATCCCTTAAAGCTGATTGGTGATTATTTAATATAGTAAAGGCAGCAACGGTAACCCATGCGTCTTGATCCTTGCTGGCACCGGCTGCCCATTTTACCTTCATGATCATAGTTCCGGAACTATGATCATGAACCACTAAGTTACGGCTAAAGTAAAATCAATTAATATCTATATTTCAATGCATTATATGATTAAGGCGCCAAACGATCGACGATCCACACTCCCCCATCACGTTGATAGAGAAAACGATCGTGTAACCGGTGTTCGCCACCTTGCCAAAACTCGATACTGTTCACTTTCACACGAAAACCGCCCCAAAACGATGGCATTGGAATATCTCCCTCAGCAAATTTTTGTTTTAATTCCAAAAATTTACCCTCAAGTACCCCTCTAGCGGATAAACGCTGGCTTTGTTTACTGGCAATGGCCGCTAATTGACTTTCTTTTGGACGCGATAAAAAGTACTTCATATTTTCTGTCGCACTGAGTTTTTCCACCTCGCCCGTGACATGAACCTGGCGATCAATATCATGCCACGGAAAGTGCAAACTGATTTTCGCGTTCTTTTCTAAGTGAGTCGCCTTGCGACTACCAAGGTTGGTATAAAAAACAAACCCTTGCTGATCGACATTTTTAAGCAGTACAATACGTTGAAAAGGCTGACCATTTTCGTCGACAGTGGCCACTGTCATCGCTGTGGGATCACTTAAATTAGCCTCTATCGCTTGCTTAAGCCAGTGGTTAAATTGTTCGATAGGGTCAGCGGCCAAATCCTTTCTTCTCAAACCACCTTTTGTGTACTCACGTCTAATATCTGATATTGACATATTGGTTCCTTTTGCTTTTTGTCTGATTTTGCGCTTGTCTTAATACAAACACAAGTGAGTTTAATTATAGATACGCACTCAAATAGACCCAGTGCCAAGAGTTTAGACAAAAGATGGTCATCTGATTGAAAAAGCAGCAATATTAAGTTAAAAGGTTGGGTATTATAATGAAAATGAATCATCCTATACGATTAGGTAGTCTCTATGCGAAATAAAACAAAGCCAGCGAAAGGTGCTGAGCTTGATTTTGTCGACGATCAAACGGCCGCGTTGCTTCTCAATACCCCCTCTAATGCCAAAGTACTGCTTTGGGTACTGGTGATATTTTTTGTATTAGCGACCTTTTGGGCTTCATGGGCACAAATCGATAAAGTGACCGTCGGCCAAGGTAAAGTCGTGCCCTCCTCACAAATTCAAATTGTACAAAGTCTTGAAGGTGGACTGGTCAAATCGATTTTGGTCAAAGAAGGTCAACAAGTTAAAAAGGGACAACAACTCCTTCTCATCGATGACACCTTATTTCAATCTAACTTTAGAGAAAAAGAGCAACAGGTCACCAACTTAAAAGCCAGTACCCAACAGTTCAGAGCGGCTGTCAATAGCGTTGTGATCAACCACGATGTCGACCCAACCGATATCGTGAATAGTATCAAGATCGACCAAAGTACTTTGACATTTGACGATGAATTTCAACAGGCTTACCCAAGCTTAGTGGCCAGAAGACAAGCTGAATATCTGCAGGATTTGTCAAACCTCAGTAACCAATTATCCGTTCTTCGACAACAAATTACGCAAAAGCAACAAGACTTAATCGAAGTCAAAGCCAGAATTCGCAATTTACAGTCGACGTTTGATCTGACACAAAAAGAGTACAATCTCACAAAACCTTTGGCAGATGAAGGCGTGGTACCTGAGGTCGAGTTGTTAAAATTGCAACGACAACTCAATGAAAGTCGCAAAGAGCTAACTTCGAGCCAACTCAAAGTACCTTTGCTCGAAGCAGCGGTGAGAGAAGCAGCATTGGCAAGAGTCGATGCGGCCCTGAAGTTTCGAACCGAACAACAACAAAAACTCAATCAAGCCCAAGATGAATTATCGTCGCTTACTGAGTCGACTGTGGGTCTACAAGATAGGGTGAAGAGAACAGTGATCACTTCACCAGTGACAGGCACAATAAGCAAACTCAATATCAATACCATCGGCGGCGTTATTCAACCGGGTAAAGATATTGTCGAAATCGTGCCAACAGAAGACTCACTCTTAGTAGAGGCGCGAATTTCCCCGAAAGACATTGCCTTTTTACACCCTAACCTGCGAGCGATTGTGAAATTTACCGCGTATGATTTCACTCAGTTTGGTGGCTTACAAGGTGAACTTGAACACATCAGTGCTGATACCAGTCAAGACGAGGACGGCAACAGTTTCTATATCGTCAGAATTCGCACTGACAAATCAGGCTTTGGTAACGAACAAGAATTGCCAATCATTCCGGGTATGACCGCATCAGTAGACATTTTAACGGGCAAACGTACGGTACTCGAATACTTAACCAAACCCATCTTGAATGCGAAGAGTAATGCATTAAAAGAATAGGAAACATGATGAGTAATACGCTTTAGTATGAAGAAATTATCCGCTTTTCTCACGACCATTATTCTGGTTTGCGCCAGTGTATTTGGGCTGGCTAACTCGACAAGCGATCAGATGTGGGTCAACGCTGTGACCGAATCATTTGGGCCGCGTGCAGGTCAGCGAGTGCAAGCTTGGCGCACACTTATTGAGCAAGGCCAACGCGACTCAACCATGGAAAAGCTAAACGCGGTCAATGATTTCTTTAATAGCCTGTATTTTGTCGACGATATTTACCTATGGGGAAAAAATGACTACTGGGCAACCCCTTTGGAATTTTTGGGCGCCAATGCGGGTGACTGTGAAGATTTCACCATAGCCAAATATTTTTCTCTGCTCGAGCTGGGCGTCCCAGATGATAAATTGCGATTAATCTACGTTAAAGCTCTTAAACTTAACCAATTTCACATGGTCCTGGCTTATTATCCAACACCAAGCTCGGTTCCATTGATTCTCGACAATCTCGATAAAAGCATCAAACCGGCCTCTTCGCGCGGAGATCTACTACCGATTTACAGTTTTAACGGTAAAAACCTTTGGCTAATCAAATCATCCTCAAGCAATGGAAAAGTCGCCGGAAACGCCTCCCGATTAAGCTTGTGGAACGATTTGCGTTCACGGGCCAAAAAAATGGAATTTAACAAACCTATTATTAACTATGATGAGTAATCACTATGACACTGTATAGACAACTTGTAGTTGGCATGATAACGGTATTCATCTTTTTGATGGCTGCAGTGCTAGTCATTGAGTTCAACACAACAAGAGATAACCTGCTTGAACAGCAGCGCTCTGAAATCAATAACACCATCAATACGGTGGGCTTAGCACTGACGCCATATTTGCAAGACAAGGATACGGTTGCCACAGAATCCGTACTCAATGCTCTGTTTGATGGCAGTAGCTATTCTGTGGTTAAGCTATCCTTTTTAGACAGCGATCAAGTCATTGAGCGAAAATACCCACAACGCTCAGCAAACGTTCCCGCTTGGTTTAGCAATTTAGAACTCTTCCACCCCATCGAAGATACCCGAGTATTGACCAGTGGTTGGATTCAATTTGCCGAAGTAACCATCATCAGTCAAACCGCCGCAATTTATGAACAACTATGGGATGCTTTTACCAAACTGATCAGTGCCATTGGCCTTACCTTTCTATTTGGTATACTGTTTATCTCGGCCATTCTCCATCGCGCCTTAAAACCGCTCAAAGCCATTACGGTCAAAATGCGAGATATCGCCAACAATCAATTTGGCCAGCCTCTCAAGACTCCTTCAACCACCGATCTCATCGCTGTGGTCGATGGGATTAACTTTATGTCGGCGCAAATAGAGGCTTCGTTTAAAGAACAAGCCAAAGAAGCACAAAGCTTACGTCAACAAGCCTATATCGATCCGGTTTCAAATCTCGGTAATCGCTCATACTTTCTCACTCAACTCGAGCAGTGGCTCAAAGAAGATGGCCATGGCGGTATTGGTGTTTTGCACGCGGAATACATTAGTGAGGCTTATGATGACAGAGATTATCAAAGCGCAGACCAAGCCGTTCGCAGCTTAGCTACACAGTTGACCAACTCTGCCGCTGTCGTCAATCAACAGGTGATGATTGCACGTATCTCTAGTGACGAATTCGGGTTTATTTTCCCCAATGTAGACGCTGATGAATTGCAAACTATCGCTGGTAATATCATTCACGATGTTGAAATGCTCGGCACTGATCCTACTGGCTCTGCCGACATGGCGATTGCATTAGGCGTCGCCTATAACAGTACACATAAAAGCCGTGGTGAAGTGTTATCTATGATTGATAATGCGCTGTCTAAAGCCAAAGCGGCACCAGAAAACAAATTTGGCTTTGTGAGCTCGGATACGGTTTCTAGTTTAATGGGTAAGCAGCAATGGAAGACCCTTGTCGAAGAAGCCATTCACGAGCACTGGGTAAAGCTTCGTTTCCAAAATGCTTGTTTCCCAAATGGCAAGTTATTCCATCGAGAAACGTTTTCATTGATCCAAAAAGACGATCAAGTGTATCGCGCTACGCAGTATCTCTTTGCCCTTGAACAACTTGATGCCACCGACATGTTCGATCAATACGTCATTAATGCCGTTATTGAAAAGCTTTCACAAGAGGAGAACCCCATTCCAACGGCCATCAATATCGCTCGCAGCAGCTTAATTGAGCCTAGCTTTATTCGTTTTGTCTCTCAGGCATTGGCCAACAATCCGAAGATTGCCGGCTACCTTCATTTCGAAATTGGTGAAGAAAGCTTTATTCATCACCCGAATTACTGTGCCCTTTTCTGCAACGCGATTCGTCAAGGCGGGGCAAGTTTTGGCGTGGATAATTACGGCCGTCACTTCCAGTCTCTCGATTACCTGAATGAATTTAGGCCAAATTACGTAAAACTTGATTATCTATTTACACATAATTTAGACGACGAAAAACAAAAATTCACTCTCACATCGATTTCGAGAACGGCGCAAAACTTAGGTATCACCACCGTTGCTTCTCGAGTAGAAACCCAACAACAACTTGATTTTCTTTCTGAGCACTTTGTGAGAGTTTTTCAAGGCTTTATTTTTGAGCAGTAAGGAGCCAGTGAGTGAAAATTAAAGACTCTCTACTAAATTCGTTGATTTACATCAGTCGTTACTACAATCTTGCCAACTCACCAGATGCTTTGATTGAGGGGTTGCCCATGTCTAATGGCAAGCTTACTCCTTTCTTGTTACCTAGAGCGGCAGAAAGAGCGGGTCTGATTGCCAAAGAAAACCAAGCTGAACTTAGCGATATTTCACCCATGACGTTACCTGTGATTTTGTTACTGGCAGACGGTGAATCTTGCGTACTCAATCAAATTGATGAAGAAAGTCAGACTCTTGAAGTCACCACGCTCGAGAGTGGCATGGTGCCAATCTCAGTCGATTTTAACGACATTGCAGAACGATACACCGGTCATTACTTTTTGGTTAAACGTCAGTTTCGCTATGACAACCGCACCGCTAACCTCAATCAATCGAGTCAAGGCCATTGGTTTTGGTCAACCTTGTGGCAATCAAAATCCATCTATCGCGATGTGTTTATCGCCTCAATATTTATTAACCTGTTTGCGCTTGCCGCACCACTGTTTACCCGTCTCATTTACGACAAAGTGGTACCCAATTTGGCATACGATACGCTCTGGGTTTTATCGAGTGGTGTCGCAGTCATTTTTATTTTCGATCTAATTTTAAAATTATTACGCAGTTACTTTATTGATGTGGCTGGTAAAAAGTCGGACATTCTTATTTCTAGCCGCTTGTTTAGCAAAGTGATGGGACTGCGCATGGAAGCCAAGCCTGCCTCAGTCGGTGCTTTTGCTCGTCACGTTCAAGAATTTGAATCCATCAGAGAATTTTTCACTTCCGCGACGATCACGACACTGATCGATTTGCCATTTGCCATTCTGTTTTTGTTGGTAATTTGGTATTTGGGTGGCCCTATTGTTTTGATCCCAATCATTGGGGTCGTTATTTTGATGCTTCACTCTTTTATCATTCAAGCACCACTAAGGCGCTCAATTGAAGAGGGTTCTCGGCTCGCGGCGCAAAAGTACGCCAATTTAATTGAAAGCCTCATCAGCCTGGAAACGGTGAAGTTATTTAGTGCACAGAGTCAATTTCAATATCGCTGGGAAGAAGCCGTAGCACATATGTCGAATTGGAGTATCAAAAGCCGACGTATTACCGATTCAATTCAAAACGCGGCAGGCTTTGTTCAACAACTGGCCAGTGTTGGATTGATCATTTTTGGTGTCTATCTCATTGCTGAAGGTGATCTTTCTATGGGCGCTTTGATTGCAATTACGATGTTAAGCTCTCGAGCCATTAGCCCTTTAGTGCAATTATCTATGCTCTCGACTCGTTACAATCAAGCAAAATCGTCAATGGAGATCATAGAGCAAGTCATGGCTTTACCTGAAGAACAAGAAACCGATAAGCGCTATATTCACCGTCCGATGATTCAGGGTAAAATTGAGCTCGACCGGGTTTCTTTCCGCTACCCAGACACCAGCACTTCAGCAATCCGAGATGTGAGTTTAACAATACATCCTGGAGAGAAAGTGGCTATTATTGGGCGTATTGGTTCAGGTAAAACCACACTAGAGCGTTTAATTATGGGGTTATACCAACCTACCGATGGTCATGTGCGTATTGATGACACCGATATTTCGCAACTCCACCACGTTGACGTACGTCGCAATATTGGCTGTGTGACCCAAGAAAGTCAGCTCTTTTTTGGTAGTGTGCGAGATAATATTACCTTAGGTAGGCCACTCACCGATGATCGCGATGTGCTTGATGCCGCTCATCGCTCTGGTGTTACCGCCTTTACCCAAGCTGACCCAGCAGGCTTAGAGCGACAAATAGGCGAAGGAGGCCATCAGCTGTCAGGGGGGCAAAGACAAGCGATTTGTATTGCTCGCGCGTTTTTAGGTCGACCGCCAATTTTATTGCTCGACGAACCGACGAGTGCCATGGACAACCGCTCTGAAATGCAGATCAAGCACCAACTCAAACAGTTACGCAGTGATGAAACGCTCATTTTAATCACTCATAAAACCTCCATGCTCGATATTGTCGACCGCATCATCGTCATGGAAAAAGGCGCGGTAATTGCCGACGGTCCAAAAGAGCATGTGCTTAATTCGCTCAAACAAGGCAAAGTTAAAACCCCAGCAGCTTAGACGCAGTGGCTAACTAAATTGGTAAACTTTATCTGAACTGAAGAAAACCTGATTTTTGCCTTTCTTTTTTGCCTGCAACGTCGCCATCTCTGCTTTAGAGATGGCGAAATTGATTTCTGAGCCACTCTCTTGATAGGCAACACCAATCGATACTGTTATGGTTTGTCTGTACTTTCTGTACAGTTGCTCGGTAAGATGGTGGCGCAATTTTTCTGCTAGCGACCAAATTAAATCCAGATGAGCTTGCTTCACCACAACAAGATAACTGTCTCCGTCAAAACGCACCAAATTTAACTTCGCTGGCAAACTGTCTTGCATCAGTTTTCCCATCTCAGCGATGACTTGATCTCCGAAACTAAAACCACAGTCTTGGTTAATTTTTCTCATATTATCAATGTCAACATTCATGACCCATAGCGAGTTATCTAGCGCATGCTCCTCCACCATCGATTGTTGTAACTCAGTCATAAATACATGCCTATTTAGCATGTCCGTTAATACATCATGGCGTTCCACCTTAGTAAGACGGCGAGTCAACACCGCGATACTTTTCTCGTGTTTTGCTCTTAACACCATATCGTAAATAACAAACGCAATACCTAACCAGCAAGCCATCATCACCATCAAACTAAAAAGGCTCATAACTGATGAAGCAATGGTTGTTTGCAATACTGTATAGCCAAGTACAAAAGGCACAAAATAACTCAGTAGTACTTTCATTCTCGCTTCACGGACGTCTTCACCTTGGCGCCAAAAATAGCCAAGTATGCCCTTTTTTGAGCGAACCAATAAATTTGCCCCGGTTAACAACATACCTAAAATCGTTGTAATCAAAGACATTTGACCGTGGAAATTTTCAATCTGATAAGCGTAGCCTGTGATCGACAACAAAGGAAAAAACAACGTCAAAAAACCAAAAATTTGGCTTAATGAGACTTGGTGACATTTACGAAAATAACAACTCAATAATAGAAAACTAAACATCAGTAACGTATTAATGCCCATCTCGTTATTCAATCCAGCGAGTTGTTCCGACTTTACTACCTCTGAAAATGGGCTAATGTCTTTTGTAATTTCAAGAGGTAGTAACCACTCAACCCACTCGGCAAATAGATAAACACCGGCTATCAGTAACGCCAGTACGCCCAAAGCATGCCTAACCTTTTTACGTGGTGTCACAAAAAGAATATCTAGGCTCAGTAACAAAAAAAGGATTGCCGTTACCGGATTAGTCGCTGCGCCATTTTCAATCGGGCGATAGATATACTCAGCATTTAATGCATAACCAAGCAAAGTAAAAAGACTAAAAAATGAAACAATTGATACTAACGTGATCGACAGTTTTATCACTGACTGTTTAACAAGAATTTTCGGTTCCATTGACATGGCTTTATGCACCTAGGTTTGTATATACATAAAGTGTAGTCAGTAACATTTCAAACTGCGAGTTTTTACAAGACAATTGTTTTCTTTAGCTTTTTGTCAATAATTTACACTGTAAATTACCACACAGTGTGTTCTCGTTACCATCAGAGCTCCTAACGGTATCCATCATTTGACGCTATCAATATTATGGGCGTTTATCTCTTTTCCTAAGCGATAAACAAGCCCTTTGAAACGTCATTGTAAGCCATTAAAACACTTACTATGACCTAAGTAACAATAAGGCCTATATTCGCTCTCATAGGCCTTTACAGAGCGTAAAAACAGCAAAAAAGCCCAGAGTGAACAGAGAGATGTATTTCAACGATACTGTTACCCATCACCGTAACGAGTATTAAACAATAGCCTGCCTATTCATTTAATTTGCTGTACGGTTCTACTGAGCATCAATATCGACCTATCAGGCAGAGTTTGCAATTCCCATAATTTGACGGCAAGTCAACAATATCACGCTTAATATTTCTGAAGGGAAATGACTTAGGCTGTCATAGTAGAAGGAGAAAAATATTGATTTAAGGACAATCGTGAAATGACAAATTGAGATTAGGTGGTGTGGTGTCAACAATATTTGAGCGACAACAATAAACGCATTATGATTTTGCATGGTAAGTCATCGTCTTAACATGTTCTTGGCAACTCAACAGAAATCGCCACTCGAACAAGTACAGCCCGCGATCATAAACCCGTCATCTTTGTAGCGGATGTTATTTAGCTTCCTCAATAGAAAAAACACGCCATCACCGTTATATCCATTTCCTTCACCGCCGTTAATGACAAATGCAGTCATCGCTTCCTTTGACCCTCGGTTAATTTACACTGTAAATTAAATGCCAGAGACCATGTCGTTTTCTATTATAGAATTAGCACAGATGTTTCGAGTTGCCTTGAGCACTCAAAATTTACAGTGTAAATCGACACTGATACAAATTTACACTGTAAATACCCCTGCCTACTGGATTTAAATGACGGACATAACGTCTTGGCGTAACGCCTTCTCAAGTTGCTTTTTACCGGTCAAGGAAAATTCAAAGCAAAGTGATTGGGTATCGTAATGGCAAAATACCGCGCGCAGCAATAACGCCGAGCAAAGCGATACTCGCCCTGTCGATAACAACCAAGGTTGTAATAACGGACGAACAAAATCAAAACTTCCGCCCCCTTGGCTAAAAATGTTGAGTACGCTTTCACGGGCAGATGCAACAGCGCCAGCTTGAGGTGAGGTACACACATTACTGAGTAATAAACGCAATAATGGAATGTCGATCGGGGTGTTCAACTGCTTCATATTCTCAAGCAATTGTTCAGAGTAAATATCGCGTAAAGATGTCAGGACTTCTCGACTGCGCTGATGGCAGGGTTTCACCATCAATATAGAGTGAGTACCACTTGCGGCATCACGAGTTAACCCAAATCGAACGGGAAAGAAATCTAAGCTTAGCCAAAACGACAGTAGCTCAACATCCGCACCAAAACTGACACTAACAAAATCGAGCGGTAAGTTTGCTTCCACATACTGACATAATTCAGTCGCAATACCTTGCCGTTGTAGGTGAGGATGCACAGCAATTCGCATGATACGCTGACTGCTCCAATAACCGGCTTCTAAACAACCTAGATTCGTCATCAATATTGAGGTGGCTAGTTGCCCTTTAGGACGAGATTTTCCCGAAACAATATTGGTGACCTTACCGGTGTCTAACCGCCCCTCTTGATTAACTAAACACGTCGCAACAACCTGATCGTTGAGTTCAGCGATCACCATATTTTGCTCAGAGTTTTCGATCAATTGATAGACATCATTCGGGGTCGTTTGATAATGAGCTTGGACTAACAAGCCGATACATTGGCGCAATAAAGCAGGGTTATCGATTAAGTCGGCCTTGTCTAATACGCGGTAACGAAGATGAGTTCCCGAATGGTAAGTGATGGGCTCAATCTCGCTATCGAGCACAAAATGATGATTCAGCCAATGCTCTATTTTATCGTTTGCAGCCCAACGTATCGGTTGATCTAAATGCAAATGAAGCACGGTTTCTCGCAATGACGCTAACCAAGGCAGAAACTTTAATGTGAATCCCCTGCCTGAACCTTCATACCCATGAACTGTGGTTGAAAAAACCATACGCGAAAACGCTCGAGCCCAGTGCTTTAACATAGGAACAGGGATAGCACCCGCTTCATCGACGAATAACAAATCACAATCCATTCCCGGGGTTACCTCTGCAGGAGGAACAAATCGCAGACTGTTAGTACTGTACGTGAGTTGATGAGGATGAAGTGTTTGTGCATCAGGTAATTCACTTAAGGCATGCCTGAACAATGTCGACACTTGACGAAAAGAAGGTGCCGTCACCACTATCGAACATTGGGAACGAGTTGACAGTAAATGAGCACAAGCAATACCAAGTGCAGACGATTTGCCACGCCCTCTATCTGCGGTTAACACCAAAGGCCGGTTCCGATGACCTGTGGCAACCTTAATAATTTTTCGAATCGCTTCATTTTGTTGTTTAAAGGAGAGATTATTTTGACTCGATTTGAGCTCTTCAATATCCTTGCCACTCATCGGCCAGTGAGTCAAATCAGAAAAAATACGATTTAACCATTGACTGGCTAAAGCATCATGTTGTCGTGGAGGAATAATTAACGCAATGCCCCCTCCTACTAAGGTCCCTAAAACACGACAAAAGTGATTGGCATCAAAACCGCAGCGAAAATCAAGGACGATAAAATCAAACTCCATCCCCAACACATGCTGAGATTGAGATAACGTAATATGAGTATCGGCATTAAATGCACAATGGCCAACAGAAAGCGTGTTCGAAGCGATGCCATTTAACTCAGCAAAATAGAGTGGGATATGACCATCAATCCAACTATCACTCTGTGTGACTAAAAAAGCACTACGAATAAAGAGGGATTGGTGTTTGATTAAGACATCACGAATAGTATTCAAAACAAGTCACTTGATAATAACAACATGATTTAATGGTATCACAACGGCTGTTCGGTCGGATATACAAGTACTACCGACCGAAGAAACAAAAAAACCTCAACGACCTTTCGATCATTGAGGTTGATACGTGACAAAACAACGAGACTATTGAATTTTTTGTTTGATTAATGCCAAAATTTCTTCCGCTAATCTATCGTCAACTTTACTCAAGTTAAGCGTTAATTGCTGCCCTTTACGCACATAATGTGCTTTGCCTTTAACCAATTCTGTTTTAGAACTGGTTGAAGGCTTAGACGGCTTAGGTGCAATTTCTTCAATACAAGACTCTAATTGCTCCGTCACTTCTTTGGTGATACGAGCCACACCTGATGAGTGAGACTGTTGCCAAATAGGGACTTCATCACTGTGACAACGCTCGATAAGTTGTTGCTGCTGTTCATGACTGAGATTAAAAAACTGCTTATGCAGTTTGACGATCGTGGGACGACCTAATTCACTGACATTTGGATAAGCTTGCAATAATTCTAAGGGTAGAGACGCGGCTTTTAATGCCCCACTCACTAAAGCTTCACTGCATTGAAACATCGCAGCGAGGGCTTTTTGATCGCTTGCTTCACCACTGTCTAGCTTAGCCTGCATCTCTTTGCCGCGCTCATACAGAGATAAGGGTTTATGAGCATTGGCTACATCAGAAAGAAACTTGGCATGCTTTGAATCAATGTTATCAGCAACATAGATTAAAAAATCTTGTTTCGCTAATAAACATGACATACGGCGGCGACTGCCATCCAAGACTTCAATGCTGCCATCTTGAGTACGACGCCCAACCGCTGGGTATTGTTGACCATGAACCTTCAGGGTCGTCAAAATATCGGCAAGCGCAGGTTCGGTAAGAAATGACTGCTCCCGAGCATTCTGACTAAAGACACGCGTTTTCGCTTCAATTTGATCTGCGGGTATCTGTTGCAGTTCAAATTCAACCTTGACCTCCCCTGCAACGGCTAGTTCAATAATTTGCGCTTTATCCTTTGCAGCACTTTGCGCTTCTTGTACCGTCGTTGCTACACGACGTTTATTTGCTTTACCAAATAATTTGGCATTCAAATCCGATGTTTTAATACTCATACATTACACACCTTGATTTAATGCATTCCAGTGGGAATGAAGAACTCGCTCAAGCTCCAGGGCACTTTTTTGTACCGCATCTTGAGCTGTAGCTAATGTTTTTTTACCGCCTTCGAAATCGCCAGTCGTTAAGTCAAATACGGTACTGTAGGTATCGGCGCAAGTTTCAAAAGCCCGACTGCGGGGAATCGTTGCCATCATCACTTGCTCAGCCAGTAGGTAATTCATTTCCGTTAAAACAGAGACTTGTTTTTTATTGTCATCTTCAAACATGGTTGGCATCAGACGGACAAACTCCAAGCCCCGCCAGTCTTCAGGGAACATTTCATAGACCGTAGGTAAATGTTGGAAAAAGTTAACCGTTGAAGCCCAGTCTAAGCGTTTCGCAGCACAGGGGATCAACAAAGCGTTAGAGGCGTACATCGCATTCCAAACCAAGGGATCGACGTGTGGACCGGTATCAATCATGATGATGTCGAACTGATCTGAAATTTTGTCAATCAGCTTTTCTTTTAATAATTTGACTATATCAAGTGATTGATTGGTCGATAAATACTGCCAAGCTTCTGCGTTAAACATCGCATCTTCAGGGAAGGCAGAGATCGTTTTTAAGTTCGGATACTGAGTAGGCATCAAAACGCTTTTTTGTAAAAACTCCAAGTCGACATCTTGCCCTTCAGGGACATTATCCAACATAACATCGACAGCAGAATAGATATTATCATTTTCAGATAAACTGACTTGAGGGTTAAGAAATAAACGCAATGAGCCTTGTGGGTCTAAGTCAATTAAACAAATTCGATAGCGTTTATCAAGATTAAGGGCCAAACACGCCGCTAAATGTACGGCAGTCATTGATTTACCCGTACCGCCTTTTTGGTTTTGTACGTTAATAATCCAAGGTTTATTGTCCTTACTCTTTTTTCGCTGATGAAACTTATCCACGCCTGCCGCATCCATGAGCATATGTGCTTCATCTAAAGAAATAGAATAATGGTTGGCATTGTTTTTCGTAAACTGATGTCCTTCAGATTCCATACGGCTGATCGCATCGTCTAATTTTCTGCGAGTCAAACCAGAGCGAGTTTCCATTAATGCTTTAGACATAGGTGGAAAGTGATTGTCTTTTCTTTCTTCTAGAACAATTTCAATTCGATCGGCTTGGACTTGTTGAGTTTGTTCGGCAAGTTGATGAAGATTATCAATTGTTTGCTGTCTTTTCATACGGATCAAATTCCTTGGAGTATTTAAACACAATAGTACAGCAAAAAGTAAAAAATACAACAAATAGGTGAACAAGACTTTTAGTGACTAGATCACAGATTTGATTACTGATAACAATAAAGAGCTGAAATAGTTCATTAGAATAGTAAATAAAAAGCTCAATTTTCACTGCAATTTTTTCTGGTAACCAACTTGTTTCTCTAACTTTACAAAAGAGTTACAGCGTCACATATTTACATTGTAAACACGGAACGATTAATTTTATGGCATAAATTACGGTCGATGTGATTTCAATATGTACTGACGATGAATATTCGCGAATGAGTCATAAGAAAGTTGAGCTAAACAAATTCAAAAGCACTGAATCAAGTGTAGAAAAAATCACGATCAGACTGAAATCGATAAAAGACAAATTAAAACTGAATTTTTTGCTGACCAAATGAAAGGATAAGTCATGGGAATAGGGGAGTGGGCTCATTATCTCCCCCCCCAAGACAAACGGAACGATGATCAAGGAAATAAGGCGATCAAATGAAAAAACAGGCCTCTAAAATGAAGCATGATCAAGGGATAGTAAAGCATTTAAGATCCTTGTCATTGGATCACAAATGATTGGAACGATGATCAAGAGAAAAAAAAGTCCCGGAAGCATATACTTTGCCCAGTAAATTACGGAAAGTGTTTATTCAACTGGGCTCAATCTCATTAGAACGGCTTCAATCAACCTTCTTCAATGCTGTAAATCAATTCAAATCACCGAAATACACCTTGATCATGCTTTCAATATCAAGCTAAATAGTATTGATACTCAAGCAATAAGTCCGATAAATGAAAATAAATAAACTAAATACAAAAAATAAAGATATTAGCGATCAAGCTTAAACTTGATCATGCTTTCGAACCCCAAAAAAGCTTACTAATCCCTGATAATGATGTTGAAGAACAGTCAATGAAAAATAAATTGTGGATAACTTGAGGATAGACAATGATCATCGTTTTGAGATCGCCTTGATCATTGTTAGTGCAACCCTTTGATCATACTTACAGAAATAGTTGATCATATTTCCAGGCTTTGATTGATCATCGTTTCAAATCAACTTTGATCATGCTTTCGAAGAGGATTTTTAAAAGCATCTTAAAAACAGAGACTTATAGTTATACTCGTCGTCAGATCACTTAATCATTTAACCACTTAGATCATTAAAATCATAAAGATCAGTTTATAAGCTTTTTCTTTATTTATTTTTAAAATTACTTTATGCTATGGAAACATAACTAAATTACATAAAGTGTATTCCCAATGATTACCCAAGAAAAACGCTTGATCAAATTGCCAAGAAATCACAAAGATGGGCATCTTTTTGAAGTACACCCATCGTTAACAGATTGGATAGAGCAATATCAACATTTTAAAGGGGTAACAAAAAGCATCTTAGAGTTATTAAATTTGATCTCTCTAAGAGGGCTGTCGACAAAAGACGGCTTAGTTTCAACCACTGAAATCATCGAAGCTACAGAAGGACAAATTACTCGAGCCGCGATTCAACAAAGATTGCGCTCTGCCGTTGCCATTGGCTTATTTCAACAAATCCCAGTTCGTTTTGAGGAAGGATTAGCTGGGAAAACAATGCTGCACAAATTTGTTAACCCAACCCAACTTATTTCCGTTTTAGGCTCTTCTGGACTGGTCACAGACAAAGTTAGACTCACAGAAAAACAAAAACGCTCTAAGGCATTGGCACAAACTCAAGTCAATAAACAATTGCTCACAGAACACGGGCTTAACACACCGCCATCCATGCGTGATGAAGCTGATCAATTCATCGTATCACCAACAAATTGGGCAGGGATCATTGATCAAGCACTCGCGCCACCCCGAACACGAAAAAGTTATCAGAAATCGATGGTGTCAATCTCTGGCACTAAAGCGATCATTGAAACACGATCATCAAAAAATATCATGACCGTTGATGATCTCATGACACTGTTTGCTCTGTTTACTTTGACGGTTCAATATCATGATCACCACAAAGAATACTACCAACTCGATGCCAAACACGTACCTAACAAGACGCCATTATACATTACTGATATTTTAGCTCTGAGGGGCAAAAAAGACAGTGGCCCAGCTCGTGATTCTATTCGAGACAGTATAGACCGTATAGAGTTTACCGACTTTCAATTACACGAACTCACCGGACAATGGCTGAGTGAAAATATGCCCGAAGGGTTTAAAAGTGATCGCTTTCGTTTTATTGCTCGAACGATCACCGCTTCAGAAGAAGCACCGGTAGAACAAGCTAGTGGTGAAATCCGTATTAAACCCAATTTATACATCTTGGTTTGGGAACCCTCGTTTTACGAAGAGCTACTCACAAGAGATTACTTTTTCTTGTTCCCACCTGAAATTTTGAAGCAACATACCTTAATATTTCAGCTCTATTCCTTTTTCAGAAGTCGTCTGGTAAGACGCCATAGCGATACGATGTTATTGAGCGATCTCAATACCAAATTGGCGCGCAACATTGAATGGCGACGTTTTTCTATGGACATGATCAGAGAATTAAAAAAACTCGCCGATAAAAAGATCAGCGATGATCTGTTTGTGGTCAATCTATGGGGTTATCACTTAACGATAAAAACAGTAAAGAAAAATAATAAAATTGCAGATTATTCATTTGATATTCGTTGTGATGTCGATGAAGTACTCAGGTTTTCACGGGCGAGAACCACCAATGCGGGCAAGCGAAACATGGCGCCAACATTGCCGAACCCACTTCGCCATGAAATGGTTTCGAAACAACAATTAGAAAAAATGGCGGAGATTATTGACGGCGAATTTGAGCCAATTCAACGTAAAACCAATCGATCTAAGAATGGGTTAGGAAGGCGGATCAAACTCAAAAAGCACTCGGTTGAGATCAATGCCGACGAGATCACCATTACTTTATCAAAATACACCTCCACAGAAGCGCTAGAACGCAGTATAAACGCGTTATCTGCTATGACGGGTCATAGTTATTCATCTATCGAAGAAGAATGCGTAGAGCTCTTAGAGAAGCTTGAATGGCTAAAAGTGGATGATGAAGTCATCCCTTATGAAACCTTGAGCAAATTGGTTGAACTCTACAGTGATAGAAATGGTGAAAATTTACTTTCAATTGAACGCTTAATCTCGGGTTTAGCCGTTCGTCGTAAAGTATGCCGACAGATTTTTGAAGGCCACCTTGATGAAACGGTATTTCGCGCGTTAGACGACATGGCACGGACGTAGATCTTTTCTTTATCACTTTAAAAAAACAGCGTTATCGTCTTGATCATCGTTCCGTGAAAATGGTGATCATTGTCACATAAAGCGATTTTTATTCTTATCAGTAACGAGGAGTTTTGTTATCAAGTAATGGCTGTTCCATGGTGACTGGGAGGGGTTATGTCAATTAATTCTATCGATCATGACGAGATGGCAACAATGGCACATAAATGGGAAGAAGATGACGACTCACAAGAACTCACTTCTAAACGTAAGACCAGCGCTGATTCTGCGGCTGCACGCCGACGAATTGAAGCTTTGAGAGACATTCGAGAAAGTGGTTTGTCAATTGAAGAAGCGAAAGAACTGGGCTTACTCCATTAAATAACAACTTCAAGAGGCGATGTTCTATCGTCTCTTTATTTTTGAAATTCCTATCTTATGCTATCATCCCGGTTTTGTTATCAACGATGGGATAACACAATGCCATACAATCTTTCATTGTTGTCGCCCGATGACAAATACAAGATAGAATTAGACAAACAAGCTTCTTTTCTCGTCTGGCAATGGCGTAATGCCAAGGTTGGCGAGGAAGTGTTTGAACAGGAAATTCAAAAACTAAAACGTGAACAATACCAACAATGGTTTATCGAATCGATTGAAAAGTACAAACAACTCAGTTGATTACCTTATTGATCTTCCATTATGATCACGTTTCATTAAAGAATATTTTATTTTTCAGTTAGAGAGACCACCCCAATGGGAAGAAGTTTTGAAGTGCGTAAGGCCTCAATGGCCAAAACTCAAGGCGCAAAAATTAAAGTTTATTCCAAATATGGTAAAGAGATTTACGTTTGTGCCAAAAATGGCGGTCCAGATCCTGATACCAACTTGTCTTTACGTCACTTGATCTCAAAAGCCAAAAAAGATCAGGTGCCTTCACACGTCATTGATAAAGCATTAGATAAAGCAGCCGGTGGCGGTGGTGAAGAATATCAACCTGCGCGCTATGAAGGCTTTGGTCCTGGTGGGGTTAGTGTGATTGTTGACTGTTTAACAGACAACGGCAACCGTACTTTCCAAGACGTTCGCCAGTGTTTCGTCAAAACCGGTGCAAAAATTGGTAGCCCAGGCACCGTGGCACATATGTTTGATCATCAGGCCGTTTTTCAGTTTGCCGGAGAAGATGAAGAGTCGATTCTTGAGACGCTCATGATGGCGGATGTTGATGTTACCGACATTGAAGAAGACAGTGGTACTATTACTGTCTTTGCACCCCATACCGAGTTTTTCAAGACCAAAACCGCGTTAAATGAAGCCTATCCTGAATTGACTTTAGACGTTGAAGAGATCACTTTCGTACCTCAAACGTATTCTGAAATTGAGGGTGAAGACGTCGAGAAGTTTCAAAAATTCCTTGATATGCTTGATGAATGTGACGATGTACAGCAGGTTTATCACAACAAACAAGACTAATACCAATCTAACTAAATAGGTATCACCCTCATCCGCTGTGGCGAGGTAGTTGGTTATTTAGTTAATCCGATTTGTTAAGCGTCTGAATAATTAAGGCCGGTGAATACACCGGCCTTCTTTTTTATAGGAACAATGGTCTAAGTGACCTTTGCTTTCACGGTTTATAGTGCAACTCGATCAAGCTTCTTCGACCAATGAGCTGTCGTCTTGATAATCTTCGAGGCTCTCTGGTTTGTTCTTGCCGTTTAAGGTGTGAAAACGCTTGCGACCTCGGGCCAGTTGAATGTACTTGAGCCAAGTTCTCTCAAGTTTAGTTTTCGCTTTTCCTGGGTTTTCTAACACTTTGACAAAATGCTTTTCTTCGCTGTTTTCTGGCGTGAGTATTCCAGTTTCAAGCCCTTGCATTGTGTCGCCATATTGAATCAGTAACTCTTCTTCCGCAAGAGTAAAATCGCCAGATTTAGCAAAGCCACGTGGGAATTTAACATTATCATAGAAGCGTTTTTTCCCATTTCGGAATTCAGTGTCAGACATGTCTAACCTCATTAAGTGATAAACTCACGGCTACTCCCGTTGTGCACTTGGCACTTTATTCGTCACTTGTGACAGGAATAGGGCATAACCTTATTAATTGGTGGTACTAACGGGCTTTTCTTTACTCGATATACTGATATAGTTCAGAAACAGCCTTTAATGCGAAACTTAGGCTCAAAAGTAAAAAAAGAAAAACAAAATCTTTTTATCGTGATGATAGTATTTCATTATTAGTTTAAAAACGGGTTTGGATTTAATGGACGTCAAAGTATTTCGTACTTTCTTAGAAGTGGCTAAAGTTAGGCATTTTGGTCGTGCGGCAGAGAATTTATACATAACTCAAGCAGCGGTGAGTGCCAGAATCAAGCAACTTGAGAGTTATTTTGATGCACAATTGTTTCAGCGTGACCGCAATAACATTCAGCTGACCAGTGCGGGAGAGCGTTTGATCAGTTACGCTGAAATTATGGTCAATACCTTACAACAGGCTAAAATGTCGCTGTCTTTAGAAAAAGATCAAAGTCTTCAGTTAACTCTCGCGGGCACGGCGAATATTTGGGATGCTTTTCTACAAAATGGCCTGAGTCTGATCACGGAATCTTTCAGTGGCTACGGCTTTTTGGCTGAAGTCATGCCAAGAGAACAACTGACTCGTCGATTGAGTGAGAGGACGCTGGACATGGCTTTTTCACTTGAACAGATAAAGTCCGATGAAATTACCTATAAGCATATCGCCGATCTGTCACTGATTTTTGTGTCAACAGAAGCTCAGTTTGATGAGAACAATTTTAATGCGCCCTATGTGTATGTTGACTGGGGTACGCGTTTCGCCTCTGAACATTCAGAACGTCACGTCAATGCCAATACGCCGTATTTACGCACTTCGACAGCGAGAATCGCTTTAGATTTTATTCTCGAAAGGGGAGGGTGTGCTTATTTACCGATTTCGCTGGCTAAGCCTTTCGTTGAAACTAAGCAGTTATACATCAACCAAGATCAACAAGCCTGGTCGTTGCCGATTTACTTGAGTTATCGAAAAAACAGCACCAGTATTGAAGCGATTCAACAAGTTGAGGCGTTATTGAGTGAGACGGATCCATTCACGTCGTACAGCTTACTTCAGGCTGGTAAAATTAGTGATGGTTTGGTCGATTAGCAGGTTTACAGTGTAAATTTTTAACCGTCTTCTCAATCTACTTGGTGTTTATCCGCTATAATATAAATGGGCACCAAGTACGACTTGTGGAGGTGTAAGATGGCGATTCAGCGCAGACATTCGGGAAATCAACGTTCTTTAAATTTTGATAATGACTTTACCTCTGAGCAGCGTCAACGCTTTACGAAAGTCGCCAACAGTGCAGCAAAGCAGAAAGGCGATGATGACTATTCACCGCAAGCCCGGATTACCCCTCCTGAAACTATCACACCCGCAGAGTCAAACTCTGGGGGTAGGGAACCTCAATTTAAGTCCACACTGGCGAAACAACACCATCAACAAGCCAAACGAAATAAAAGAAAAAAGAAACGCATGCAAAAGTTGCTTGCTGTGGCGTTGCTGATTTTTCTCATCGCTTGCTTGTATGGTATGTATCACCTCGATTAGGTGAAAGTTCAAACCGTTCGTCTTTTGTCTGTCATGGTGTATAAAATGAACAGGGCGCGTTAAACGTCATCGCTTGATGGGTATAGGGATGCAGTAGCTCGAGCTGGCCGGCGTGTAAAAATAACCTTTGCGCCGGTTTTCCGTATAGGTCGTCACCAATAATAGGTGTATTGAGTCCTTTGTGGTGGGCACAGTGAACTCTTAGCTGATGAGTACGGCCGGTGTGCGGGATCAAGGTTAGCAAGGTATATGCTTCGGTTTGTTCTATGACGTGCCACTCGGTATGAGCGGCTTTGCCTTGCTCTTCACAGACTTTCTGCCTTGGTGAGTCGTACAAATCGGCGGTGAGAGGCAGGTGGATTTCGCCACTTTGCGTTGACAAGGGACCTTGGACTCTAGCCCAGTAGGTTTTTTTCACTTTACGGGTGATAAACTGTTTTTGTAAATTGCGATTAGCCCGTTTGGTCAATGCAAAAATTAACAGCCCTGACGTTGCCATGTCCAGGCGGTGAATAACAAAAGGGCCTTCTGCATTCGGGAATTGCTGTTGCAAACGGGTGAAAACCGAATCTTTGATATGACGACCAGGGACAGAAAGAAAGTCGGCCGGCTTATTGACCACCACAATCGCCTCATCTTGATAGATTATCTCGAAACTTTTGTTCTCAGCCGGATTCTTTTTTAATGGATCATCCTCAACATTCAACCCTTTGAGCATGTGGGTCAGTATCGGCAAACATTTGCTTTGGCACGACGGGTAGTAGTGTTCGTGTTTACGTATTTCACTTTTCGGAGATGAGCCCCACCAAAATTCGGCCAAGGCGACAGGTGTATAATGATGCTGATAAGCCCATTGTAATAATTTTGGGGCGGCGCATTCTCCCGCACCGGCTGGTGGAATCGGGGTTTTGGTTTCGGAAAAAATGGCCAACAGATCTTGGCTTTCTCCTTCGGCATTGAGAAAGTGATACTGAGCAAAAATGTCTTTTTGTAATAGCAATGATGCATGAGCGCGTTGTTGTTCTTTGCCTATCAGTTCATCATTGATGGCTTTAATCGCTTGATTGAGTGTCGCAAGGGATTGATCTCGTTGTGCCTTTAATTGTGACACTGCGCGCTTGTCATCGACACTTTGTTGGCCAAGTTCGTTGAGGTAATGCGTAAGCTCGCGACCATTAAGTCGACTTTGCGCGTCTTGCCTTGCTTGTTTTCTTTGTGCTCTTCGCTGTGCGTTGAGCGCTTGCTGATCCGTGATTTTAGTTTGCCAGTATTGGGTCTGTTGCTCCAGTTGTTGGGTTAAACGCTCAAGTTCGGGCTTTTGCTGACGTTGCCATGTTGCGAGCTCGTCGGATAAGTTTTGGATGCGTTGGCGCTTGGTACGATAAAAATCATCATGTTCAAGTAAGTCAAACACCGGTGGCACAAAGCCAGGCCAATGGTTTTGATCATCAATTTTCCCTGAAAATGCCGCGAGGTAACCCACTTGCCCTGTGGGACTGATCACCACCAATACGCCAAACATTTTGCCGTTTTGATTCTCGGTTTGATTCCAAGCGGGGGCCTTCAGTCTGCGGGCTTTAAGATCGTTTGCCGCTTGAACGGCGAGTGGGTGTGGCTGATAAAAAAAGGGAAACGTAAACTGCGAAGGTAGCTCCGAATCCATCGGCTCTAGTGCGGTAAAATATGGCGATACAACAGACATAGCAAACTCCAAGTCATTGGTCAGCAATTGTAGCGTATGAAGGAAAAAAATTGTATCTAATCAGTGTCAGTCTGTAACCGCTTTGCCAAATGGATATCCATATTAGGGTCGAATTGAACCGAGGTCTTCGCTAGTGTCATGTGTGCATGGCAAAGCCAACACGTCTTCGACCCATTTTTTGCGCGCGTTAACTTGGCGCTATCGAGTTACGCCTTGAAGAGGTGCTGAGCGTGAAACTCAAGGTGCTGCTCGATAAACGTCGCAATAAAGTAATAGCTGTGGTCATACCCCGATTGCATTCTTACCTCAACCGGCCATTGATGGCTGTTGACCAGGTCGATGAGCGTCTCGGTTGCGAGTTGTGAGGCTAAAAACGCATCTTCACTGCCTTGATCGACCAAAATCGGTACCTGGGTGCCCAACTTTTTAAGTAATAAGGTACTGTCGTATTCTTGCCAATGCGTTTTATCATCACCTAAGTAGTGTTCAAAGGCTTTGATTCCCCATGGGCTTTGAGTCGGGTGACAAATTGGTGAGAAAGCCGAAATTGAGCAATAATGTGGTTGATTGCGAAGGCCAATAACTAATGCGCCATGGCCGCCCATACTGTGGCCGGAAATGGATTTTTTATCCGTAACAGGGAAGTGGCTTTCAATTAAATAGGGCAATTCTTTATAAATGTAATCATACATTTGGTAATGATTTTGCCAAGGTGGCTGCGTGGCATTGAGGTAAAAACCCGCCCCTTGGCCCAAGTCATAACTCGGGTCATTGGCAATGTCTTCACCTCGCGGACTGGTGTCGGGAGCAACAATGGCGATACCAAGCTCTGCGGCGACTTTCATTGCGCCTGATTTTTGCATGAAGTTCTCATCAGTACAGGTTAAACCAGACAGCCAGTATAGTACGGGAACAGGATTTGCTGGGCTGGCCTGGGGCGGCAAGTATATCGCAAAGCGCATTGGGCTTTGTGTGCTTACAGAGTGGTGGCAGTATTGCTTGTGCCATCCACCAAAGACTTTATTTTGACTGATATTTTCGATGTTCATTCGGTCACCTTAAAAAAGTACACGGCCTAAAGGCGTTAGGCCGTGAAAGAATTTATTTGTCCATGTGAATCACAGTGCGAATCGACTTGCCTTGGTGCATCAAATCAAACGCCTCATTGAGATCTTCAAGCGACATGGTATGAGTGATAAATTCTTGTAAGCCAAATTCACCAGCGAGGTAGCGTTCGACGATTTCTGGTAGTTCAGAGCGGCCTTTAACGCCACCAAAGGCAGAGCCACGCCATACTCGGCCGGTCACTAATTGAAATGGACGAGTCGAGATCTCTTGCCCAGCACCCGCAACACCAATGATGACCGATTCACCCCAGCCTTTGTGACAACACTCTAGTGCTTGTCGCATCACATTGACATTGCCAATACACTCAAACGAATAATCGACGCCACCATCCGTTAACTCGACAATATACTCTTGGATGGGTTTGTCGATGCTGGTTGGGTTTATCATGTCGGTCGCGCCCAACTGTTTAGCGAGATCGAATTTGCTCTCATTAATGTCGATGCCAATAATACGGCTTGCTTTTGCCATGCGAGCCCCAATAATCGCTGACAGGCCAATACCGCCAAGGCCAAAGATCGCCACGGTATCGCCCTCTTGTACTTTTGCGGTATTTAACACCGCGCCCATCCCCGTGGTCACGCCACAACCGAGTAAGCACACTTCCTCAAGTGGCGCCTCTTTGTTGACTTTGGCCAAAGAGATTTCCGGTAGCACGGTGTATTCAGAGAAGGTTGAGCAGCCCATGTAGTGGAAAATGGTCTCACCATTAATCGAAAAGCGGCTGGTGCCATCTGGCATTAAGCCTTTACCTTGTGTTTCACGTACCGCTTGGCAGAGATTGGTCTTGCCAGACAAACAAAATTTACACTGACCACATTCAGCAGTATATAGAGGAATGACGTGATCGCCGACTTCAACGCTGGTGACGCCTTCGCCCACCATTTCGACAATACCGCCCCCTTCATGGCCCAATATGGAAGGGAAAATGCCTTCCGGATCTTCGCCTGACAACGTAAAAGCGTCAGTGTGACAGACCCCAGTGGCGACGATTCTAACGAGAACTTCCCCAGCTTTGGGAAGTTCGACATCGACTTCTTCCATTTTTAACGGTTGATTGGGTCCCCAAGCGACAGCGGCTTTGGATTTGATTGAGGTTTGTCCTGGTTGTAGGTTCAGTGTCATGACATTATCCTTTGTTGTGGTAAAAGTGTGGTCGTTATACCAATCTGATTCAGTGTGAACTCTCGGTTTCGCAAGATAGATATTGCGATTCACCAAAGTATAGACACATTGTAATTTGTTTATTTGATGAGATAATCTAGTCAAACAGTAAATTACTTTTACGTATTTGTAATAATTAGAGGTGGTATGGACTGGGAAGGGGTATGTGAATTTGTCGCGGTGACACAAGAGGGAAGCTTTACTCAAGCCGCGAATAAGTTAGATACGTCGGTTGCGCAAGTGAGCCGTAAAGTCAACGCACTTGAGAAAAGGTTAGGTGTGAAGCTTTTGCAAAGAACCACCCGAAAAATCACCTTAACCGAAGCAGGCCAGGTGTACTTTCAGCAGTGTCACCCTTTGGTTGAAGCTTTGCACATGGCCAATTTAGCGGTGACCTCATTGCAGCAAAAGCCGCAAGGAAAAATAAAAATGACGGCCCCTGTCGCCTATGGTGAACGGTTTTTTGTTCCGTTAATCAATCAGCTACTGGTCGAACACCCGCAACTTGAATTGGACTTAGTACTGAGTAATCGAAACTTAGACTTAATGGATCACGGCTTTGATATTGCGATACGCGTGGGGCGATTGGAAGAGTCGAGTTTAGTGGCCAAGCGCTTAACCAGTCGGCAATTGTATGTGTGTGCCAGTCGTGACTACTTGCAGCGTTTTGGCGAGCCTCATTCATTGTCTGAGTTAGCTTCCCACCAGTTATTGGTTGGCTCGGCCGATCATTGGCATTTTCGCTCTGATGGCTTAAATAAATCAATCAAAGTCCAGGGTCGTATCAAATGCAACAGTGGTAACGCCCTGATGGATGCGGCAAAACGCGGGTTGGGTTTAGTCCAACTTCCCGATTATTATGTCAATCAGGCGTTACAAAGCGGCGAACTGGTGGAGGTGTTGGCCGCGTTTCGAGAAGAGCGTGAGGGCATTTGGGCGGTTTACCCTCAAAACCGTTATTTGTCACCCAAAGTGAGGTTAGTCATAGACTACCTGTCGGCGCATTTATCAGCGTTAGGATAATGACGGTGAGGCTTGGGCTGCATCTTGCTGTTTTAATATTTTGTGTCCGTCTTCTGTTACGCCCATTTTCCAATAACTGCTGATATAGATATGGCTGCGCTCTACGTTTTTGTCATTGCGAAAATACTGGCGCAGCGCGCGCATATTATCAAACTCACACGCACACCATACGGATGCTTTTCCTGTCAGCCAAGGCAGTGCTTTTACCGTGTCACTGAGCGATTCAGATTCATCAATCCAAATGACCTCGATCCCTTCAGGGGATTCAATAGATTGTTTATCTTGTAAGTCAACCACCTGAATCACCGCATAACCGTGAGCGGTGTTCGGAAGCGCTTTGATTTTGGCACTCAGCGCCGGTAGGGCAGTCATATCTGCGGCCATAAAAAACCAATCAGCTTGTGGATTGATGGGATCAAGTACGCCAGGCCCGGCAATCGATAAGGTATCGCCCACTTGGGTTGTCATCGCCCAACGCGCGGCAAAACCGCCACTTAGGTCTTCGACATTGTGGCGAACAAAATCGACAATGATTTCACCTTGTGCCGGGTGAAATTCTTTAATGGTGTAGGTGCGCAAAATAGGACGCTGCTGGTTGTCGAGCATCGCTTGGATATCAGTGCCGCCTTGCTCATTAAAGGCTAATTTGATGTAACCACCTTCACACTGTGCAGGAAAAGAGGAAATGGCGTCGGCGTGCAGCGTAATTCTTTGCATATTTTCAGTAAGTTGCACACTGTTAGTCACAGAGACGGAAGTGAAATTAATGCTCTTTTTCATTTTTGTTACCAATAATCATTCTCATTTAGTATAGAGTAACGAAATTCGCTATTTGATCAAGGCTCAAAAGTGGCTCATTAGTTAATTTTAAACGTCTAATGACCCGGTGCTGAAAGCCAGTTTATGTCTTTTGTGTGTAATGTGCTGCGCTGTTGTTTGTTCGACAATGCGCTGAACGCCAATTTTCATTGCCGCTAAAAAAATCGCGCATTGTGACGCGCGGTTTAACTTACCTTTCATAGCTCAGCGTTTTTTCATATCGCTAATCTTCGGGGAAATTTAGAATTTTTGACCATTTGGTCAGTCAGTTTGTGCGATGAAATGGAGCCAAATAAGTGATCTAAATCACTTTTTAGCCTAGGGAAATATTGCTTATATGGCTGAATGATAGGGTCAATCGACATTAAATATTGTGAGAGATCCGCCCTATATATGACTTAATTGGCGGTATTATTTTGCGCAATTAGGAGAGGTATCCGGTAAATGATAAAGAAGGTTAATAATTTATTTTCCTTTTAAATCAATACGATTATCGATTATTTTTTTCACTTGTCACGGATTCAAGAGCCGAGTATCAATTTAGAAAATCATTAGTGACTCGTCCTTAATGATTTTTTTATCAAAAACTAATCGTTTCCTATATGACTTCGATTAAGTATAATTCGCCACCAACTCGAGTATTCATGGATAATTCATCTTGTGTTCACAAGGTGGACATTTAAGATTGAGCAGCCATTGGCTTACAAAAACATCATTCTTAATGTTACTCGAGAACGATAAGATTTTATTCAAGGAGTACAAATGGAATTCTTACAGTCCTTTTTTGGATTGATCGGCGACCTTACTTGGGGTTGGGCTTTAGTGCCATTTCTGATCATCTTCGGTCTATTTTTTACCATCGTTACTAACTTTGTTCAGTTCCGATACTTTAAACGCATGTTTCGTGTACTGAAAAAAGACACCAATCAACCGGATGATAAAAAAAGCATCTCAGGTCGTGAAGCACTATTGCTTTCTATCGGCGGTCGCGTCGGTGGCGGTAACATTGCCGGTGTGGCCGTTGCGATCACATTAGGTGGCCCGGGTGCCGTGTTTTGGATGTGGATGGTCGCGTTAGTCGGTATGGCGACGAGCTTAATTGAGTGTTCTTTGGCGCAGCTATTCAAACGTCGTGAAGGCGATCACTTCCGCGGCGGCGCGGCATTGTCAATCATGCATGGTCTGGGTAAAGACTACCGTTGGTTGGCGTGTCTTTATTCTGTCTGTCTAATGGTGTCTTTCGCGATTGGCTTTAACGCTTTCCAAGGCAACACGGTTGCTGGTGCCATTCAAGATAGCTTAGGCGTATCGCGCATTTACACCGGTATCGCTTTGGCGATCATTGTTGGTTTCATCATTTATGGTGGCATCAAACGAATTGCAAAAACCTGCGACATCATCGTTCCTATCATGGCCGTGGGTTATATTGTGATTGCCCTATTGATCATTGTGATGAACATCGGTGACATCCCAGCGGTATTTAGCTCAATTGTTAAAAACGCCTTTGGTTTAGAGCAAGCTGTTGGTGGCGGTATGGGCGCGGCACTGGCACAAGGTTTACGCCGCGGTTTGTTTTCAAACGAAGCGGGCTTGGGTTCTGCACCTAACGTAGCAGCCACTGCTGATGTCCCTCACCCGGTGACACAAGGTATTTCGCAGTCGTTGTCTGTGTTTATCGATACCATTATCGTGTGTAGCTGTACGGCTTTTGTCATCTTGTTAGGCAGTGTTTATGTCCCTGGTGCTCAAGATGTTGACGGTATTGTTCTGACACAGCAATCGTTAGTGTCTCATTTAGGTGAGTGGGCTAAGTACTATTTGACGGCAGCGATTTTGTTGTTCTCATTTAGCTCAGTAGTTTACAACTACTACCTAGGTGAGAATGCATTGACCTTCTTAACCAAAAATAAAGCCGCCGTACATGTGTTGAGAATTGCCGTTATTGCGATTGTACTTCTTGGTGCCGTGGCGCCAGGTGCGACGGCGGTCTTCTTCTTCTCTGATCCACTGATGGGTGTCTTAGCGATTGTTAACTTGCTCGCGTTGATCATGTTGTTCCCAACGGCGATGCGCGTTCTAAAAGACTACGGTAAGCAGCTAAAGCAAGGCGCCGAAGAGCCGGTCTTTAACCCAGAAAACTTTAAAGACTTGGATATTGATCCAACGGCTTGGAAAAAATAACCATTGAGATAAAACCGTTTTGATAGCGGCTACATGGTGAATGTAACAAGACCCTCGATAATCGAGGGTCTTTTTTTATTTCAGCAATGCGATGAGCGCCGTGTTGATCGTTGGTTTTGTCTCGTTAGTCAAATGCGTTTATCTTAGGTGTGCTGACATTGCTAAATCGCCCCCCACACCCTCTATTTTTCTTAAAGTGTCGCGTTCGTTGTCTTTCTTCTCTGCTTTTCTATTTATCTCATCCTATTTCAGCCCGACTCGCTCAGTGAGCGGAGGGTTATCCATTCTAATGGTCTGGTGTTTTTTTTGTGCACTCTGTTCAAAAAAGGTGCAGCAGGTTTGAAATATTAAAAGCCACTTTATGTATACATATTTACTACTTTTGTATTTTTAAAATTAATTTTTGAGTTTTATTAGTGTGTTATTGATTTTAACTGAGTGTTTTGTAACCACTGGAATGGTATTTGCTGTGTACAAAATAACATCAGGCTAATTCTGATAATCAGATGCCCACACGGTAAAAGAGACAGTGAGTAGTGAGTATGGATCATGAAAAATTATTAAAGATAGGCCCTTCTAAAGCGAGAATTTCAGATAACCTCCGGTTTGCTTTAGAAGAAATGATCATTAGCGGCGAGCTTAAACCCGGTGCAAAAATTGATGAAAGTGCACTGGCAGAAAAGTTTCGTGTTTCGAGAACACCGATGCGTTCTGCGATTAATGCTCTGGAAGCGATTGGTCTTTTGGAGACGAAGCAAAGACAGGGAGTCTATGTGGCGCAAGTGTCAGTCCCTGAGCTGTTGGAAATGTTCGACACCATGGGAATGATGGAAAGTTTGTGCGCCAAATACGCGGCTCGCCGAGCGACAAACGATGATATTGAGCGATTACAGGCCATTCAACAGCGTTTAGAAAGGGCCTTAGAAAACGAAGATCCCGAACTCTTTTTTGCCATTAATAATGAGTTTCACGACGCATTATATGATATTTCCCACACCCAATTTATCCGTGAGCAGACGTCTTTGTTGAGGCGAAGAATTTCCATTTATCGCAAACAAGTGACGTATTTACCTAACCGTATGAAAGCCACCATCGGGGAACATGCACAAATTATCGAGGCGATCCGGACAAAACAGCCTGAATTAGCGATGCAGGCAGCCAGTGATCACGTGGTGTTACTTGGTGAAGATCTCGTCGATTTTATTGCCAAGCTACCACACTGTCATTAGTCATCATACTTAAATTCAGTAGGAACAATTATGTTATTAGCCAATATTCAACCGCAAGCGATCGACGGTAAACACCTATTCTATGATGGTTGTTTTCAACCGGTTTCCTCACCGCAGTACCGCGATATTTTATGCCCCGCGACCAATAAAGAAATAGGCAAGATGGCGATTGCGAGCTCGACCGACGTTGAAAAAGCGGTCTTTGCGGCTCAACAAGCTTTCTATCCGTGGTCTGCACTCGACCCGATGGAAAGAGGTCGCTACTTAAGAAAATTAGCAGACATTATTGCCGATAACATGGAAAGTCTTGCAGCTTGGGAGTCTAGGCTCACGGGGCGACCCATCCGAGAAATGAAAGCCCAAATGAGTCGAATTCCTGAATGGCTAGAGTATTTCTCAGGTATCGCACTGGGGCTGGAAGGCGAGTCAAATGTGCTAAAAGGCGGACTGCAAGCCAGTACGGCCTATGAGCCTTATGGGGTTTGTGCTCTGCTTACGCCTTGGAATCACCCGATTTTAATCTTAGTCAAGAAAATGGCCGCTGCTTTAGCTGCGGGCAATACGGTGGTGATTAAACCGTCTGAATTGGCGCCCAGTACATCACTTGTGTTGGCCTATTGGTGCGCTCTTGCTGGGTTTCCTCGTGGTGTGGTTAATGTCGTGACCGGAGAGGCTGAAACCGGTGCGGCCTTGTGTGCGAGTGAGTCTGTGCGACGCATTGACCTAACCGGTGGCACTGAAACCGGAAAGAGAGTCGCCGCAGCGGCCGCAGAGCGACTTGTGCCGTGTACTTTGGAGCTTGGCGGTAAAACACCCGTGGTTATTTTTGGTGATACCAACATTGACCAAGCCGCCGCAGGGGCCGTATTTGCCGCGTTTGTTGCTTCGGGACAGACCTGCGTGTCCGCCAGTCGATTCATCGTTCATCAATCTGTGTACGAACCGTTTCTTGCTGCGCTTAAACAGCGGACAGAACAGCTTAAATTAGGCTGTTCATCAAATCTAACCACCGATGTCGGTCCCGTTATCTCTTCGGCCTCTCGTCGGCGCTGTGAGCAATTTATAGAACAGGCCAAAACGCAAGGGGCGCGCCTTATCAGCGGGGCAAAGCACGCTGAGCTCGAAGGCGATTTAGCACAGGGTAATTTTGTTACCCCGACCATTTTTGCTGATGTGACTCCCGCGATGACGCTGTTTCGTGAAGAAGTGTTTGGCCCTGTGATTGCCGTGACGCCTTTTGAAGATGAACAGCACGCATTGCAATTGGCCAACGATACGCCTTTTTCACTGGGCGCTTCTATTTGGACGCGTGATATTGCCCTTGCCCATAGGATGGGGCGTCGTATTAAAGCTGGGATGATTTGGATTAATGATCACCATAAAAATGATCCTCGTTCGATTTGGAGCGGTTCGGGTGAGAGTGGCTATGGTGTCGAAAATGGGTGGGATGCTCTGAAAGCCTACTGCATTAAAAGAAACGTTG